>NZ_NXIB02000077.1 GCF_002412335.2 Tychonema bourrellyi FEM_GT703 | reverse complement strand
TGCCAGGATTATGGGATGTTTGGTTTCACCCTTTTTTAATTCGCCAACAGTCTCTTTCAACCGCCGGGTGATTTTTGCCCCGCAACTAAACTCGATATAACAACCGACAAAAACATGAAAGCAATATTGCCACCTTGGATAGTTTTAGACTCCCTATTGCACAACTGGCTACTAGAAGATATCGGTAGGGGCGATCGCACGACATCGGCCTTATTCCCCGCAAACAGCATCCAGGGTACCGCTAAATGGATTGTCAAAGAAGCCGGAGTCATAGCCGGATTGCCGATCGCACATCGCACATTTAAACTTTTAGACAGCAACCTCAGTTTCATCCCCCAAGTACCCGAAGGGAAACTGTGCGAAAAAGGAGAAGTAATCGCCGAGATTTCCGGCAATTTCGATGCGCTGCTAACCGGGGAAAGAGTAGCATTAAACTTGGCAATGCGTTTGAGCGGCATCGCTACTTTAACTCAGAAATATGTTGACAAAATTGCCGATTTGCCCGTACAATTGGTGGATACCCGCAAGACAACGCCGGGGTTGAGATTGTTGGAAAAATACGCGACTCAAATCGGTGGTGCTTGCAATCACAGGATGGGATTAGATGACGCGGTGATGATTAAAGATAATCACATTGCGGCGGCTGGGGGAATTGCAGAGGCGATCGCCCTAATTCGCAATTCTATCCCCTATCCGCTGACAATCGAAGTTGAAACCGAAACTCTGGCTGAGGTAGAGACAGCTTTGCAGCACAATGCGGATATTATCATGTTAGATAATATGTCCTTTGATTTGATGCGGCAGGCTGTGGCAATAATTCGCGAAAAGGGCGATCGGGTGAAAATTGAAGCTTCCGGGAATGTGACTTTGGAAACTATTCGGAGTGTGGCGGAAACTGGAGTTGATTATATTTCTACGAGTGCTCCAATTACGCGATCGACTTGGCTTGATTTGAGCATGAAAATTAATAGTTAGTTGACAGTTGACTGTTAACTGTTGACTGTTAACTGTTGACTATTAACTGTTGACATATCAAATCCGGGTTAAATACTCCCTTTATCTCTTACAGTAACGAGGCTAGTAGGGTGCGTCAGCTAGAACCCTTACGCTGAAACGGATTAAGGTAAAACCGATAGTCCGACAGGGGTTAAAACCCCTGTCTCAAAGCAAAAGTCCTCGATCGAGGACTGAAGAACTCATTAGTCCTCGATCGAGGACTTTCGCTATAAGACCCGTGGAATTCATTCCCTGGCGGGCTTTCAGCTTAAGTTGACACCTATGGGTACTGCCGTCTCCTGATTTCTGTTTTTGTCCCGTGGGGCGATCGACCCGCCGACGATATAAAGTTTTATTACAATATCGATATTGTAACTTTAGCTACAGAATTATCTGTTATATTAAAAATACGGAACAAAAGACCAGCCAAAATTTAGTTAAGCAACACGGAGGAACCGCATATGTCTACCGAAAATCAAGCTCGCTCCCTGATGATGCGCCATCACCACCTAGTCAAGAATCGGCAGCAATCCATGCTTAACCGTACCGCTACGGAAGTTGGGATGGAAGATCCCACATACTGGGGTCACATTCAGGGCAAACCGCAGCCCAGCCTTAAAGACAGTTACGATCGCAGCAACGCCACAATGAGCTAAACCAAGCTCACTTTTTTGCAAGGGCGAGACTGTCAAATCTACTTTGTTGAATGCCCGCTAGAAATTAATCATGGGAATTATAAAATCATCGCGGCTTTTTCTTGAGTTCGATATCTCAAGAAGAAGTCGCGATTAATTTTATTAAGTTGGTTAAAGACAATTTTTATAATCGAAAATCCAAAATCTAAAATCTAAAATGATATAATCCCCTCTCAATAGAATAGAAAGCTCTAGGGAGGCAATCATGTCAGATTGGAAAGTCATTAGCGGCGGAGTTACAGCACCCAGAGGATATCGGGCATCGGGAATTACAGCGGGTTTGAAGCCTTCAGGCGCGCCGGATTTAAGTTTGATTTTATCAGAAGTAGACGCGATCGCCGCGGGAGTCTTCACCACATCCACAGTCCGGGCAGCTTGCGTGGATTACTGTCGCCAGCGACTGCAAGTAAAACCCAGCGCCAAAGCAATTTTGTGCAATGCCGGACAAGCCAATGCCGCCACAGGGGAACAAGGTTTAGCCGATGCCCTCGAAAGTGCCAAATTGTTGGGAGAAGCGCTGAATATTCCCTCAGAATCAATTCTTTTGGCCTCCACTGGAGTCATCGGCCAGCGGATTAAAATGGAACGGCTGAGGGCAGGAATTCCGCAATTAGTTGCTGAGGCTTCCTCCACTGGTTCCGACGCTGCTGCTAAAGCGATTTGTACAACAGATTTAGTGCCGAAAACGATCGCCCTAGAAACCATATTTGGCGATCGGCCAGTACGCATCGGTGGCATTTGCAAAGGTTCGGGAATGATTCACCCGAATATGGCAACAATGCTAGCATTTGTAACTTGTGATGCAGCAGTATCATCACATTTGTGGCAAGAAATGCTCAGTCGCGCTGCTAACAGAAGTTTCAATCAAATTACTGTTGATGGAGACACCAGTACCAACGATTCGCTAATTGCTTTAGCAAACGGTCAATCTCGCACTCCCGCAATTACTGAAATGGGTGCCGATGCTGAGAAATTAGAGGCGATGCTAACAGAAGTTTGCGTGCATTTAGCCAAAGCAATTGCCCGCGACGGTGAAGGTGCAACTTGTTTAGTGGAAGTGCAAGTTAGCGGCGCACCGGACGAAGTTTCTGCGAGTAAGATTGCCAAAACAATTGTTGGTTCTTCTTTGGTGAAAGCTGCTATTTTTGGTCGCGATCCGAATTGGGGAAGAATTGCAGCGGCGGCTGGGCGTGCGGGCGTAATGTTTGAACAGGAGAATTTACGGATTCAATTGGGAGATTTTTTGATGATGGAAAATGGGCAACCTTTACCCTTTGATAAATCTGCTGCGAGTAATTATATGAAAGCGGCTGCGGAGGGGGAATACTTGAAAAATGATACGGTTTTAATTCAGGTTAGTGTTGGGAATGGCAGTGGTTTTGCGAAGGCTTGGGGATGCGATTTGAGTTACGATTATGTGAAGATTAATGCCGAGTATACGACTTAATCGTAATTCTCAATAAATATCCATTCTGGTTACACCGGAATGATAGTAACCGAGGAGACGGCAATGCCGTTTCCCTACCCGATTAATTGTAGGGAAATGGCTGTAGGGACACGGCAATGCCATTAGTGTTAACTTAAGTCTGAAAGCCTTGAAAAATCTCGTTTATATCCTAGTCCAGATCCCCCTAAATCCCCCTTAAGAAGGGGGACTTTGAGAAGACTCCTGTCCCCCCCTTCTTAAGGGGGGCTAGGGGGGATCTAGATTTAATAGTCAAACAAAAGTCTCTGACTGGGTTTGACGTTAAGTTGACACCAATGGGCAATGCCATTAGTGTCAACTTAAGCCTGAAAGCCTTNAAATCTCGTTTATATCCTAGTCCAGATCCCCCTAAATCCCCCTTAAGAAGGGGGACTTTGAGAAGACTCCTGTCCCCCCCTTCTTAAGGGGGGCTAGGGGGGATCTAGATTTAATAGTCAAACAAAAGTCTCTGACTGGGCTTGAGCTTAAGTTGACACTAATGGGCACTGCCGTGTCCTAATTTTTCAGCCGTTAAAATTCCCCAGCCACTGCTGAAACGCAGCGTTCACAAATTAGCGGATGTTCGATCGACTCTCCGACATGAGTAGAATAATTCCAGCATCGATCGCACTTTTCGCCATTTGCTTTGACAACACCAATCGCCAACTCTGGAGACTGGAAACTGTAAGGCAATTCTTGCAGAACCACATTCGATTCTATTAGTTCCACTTCCGAAGTAATAAACAAATAACGCAATTCATCAACACCATTTCCTACCATTTTAGAATCAGGCATTACAGGTATTGATTCGGGTACAACTGCAATTACTTCTGTTTTGGGGATTTCAGGTATGGCTACAATCACTGTTTCCACTGGTTTTGACCGTAGGATTGTGGAGATTTCAGGTGTTTCGACAATCCCTGATTCGACTAGGCTTTCTAGTGCGATCGCATCTTTTTCACCTAGTCCAGTCGCGGTAGTTTTTCCTACCACATCTGCTGTCAGCAGACTGATTTTCTCTGCAATTTCTTGACGGTTGTCCGCAAACAATAGATAACGGAAAGCAAACCACATTGTGAATAGGATACCGACGATTTCCAAAACTCCTCCCAACAAGGGAATCTGATTCATCGTATCCAACATCCGGGCGGTTATTCTAGCCGTTACCAACACTGAGGCGATCAACCCAACTGTTACAAATACTTTTTGGTATTCTGTGAATAAATTGCCCGCGTAGGTAGGTAAATTCGCCACAAACTGAGCGACTTTATCGAAATCGAAGGTCGGCTGCGAATCTGTAACCGACGGTTCAATGGCAGAATATTCGATAACGACCGAAGGTCGATCGCCCTTTTCGATCGTTTCTGCCTCAACATGAATTGTCGTTCCTGTCAAGACCTTGGCAACATTGGCGGCTTTTTCTTCCTCTTGATATTGTGCTGCTTTGGCTTTTTCTGCTGCTGCTAACTCGATGATTGAATTTTGCGATCGCACATAATCCATCAATCCTTCACTACTAGGATTCAAACCTTGCAATTGCAGCCTTTTTTCAGCATCAGGAACATACAATAAAACCTTAGCTTCCAAAGAAGAGCCGATCGTCTTTTGAATCCTAGCCTGTTCCAAAACCTTGTTAACTTCCCCGCGCACTTGCCGCAAATATTGCCAGCGAGTCGCCAATTCTGGATTATGCCATGAAGCATCCAATTCCACCCAACCCGATTCAAACACTGATTTATACGGAGTTGGATAGGGAATGTATTGCCAAATATCCTCAGCCATGTGGCACAACACAGGTGCGATCGCCTTTGCTAGATTCTCCACAGCGATCGCAATCACCGTCTGACAACTGCGGCGGCGGTGAGCATCCGTAGCGCTGATGTACAGTCGATCCTTGGCAATATCCAGATAAAAATTAGACAAATCCACCGTGCAGAAATTCAGCACAGTTTGGAAAAATCGAGAAAATTGGAAACTATCAAAAGCATCTTTCACTTCCGCAAAAACTTCGCCCATTCTGTGCAGCATATAGCGATCGAGTTCCGGCAATTCCTCGTAAGGTACGGCATCTTTTGCCGGATCAAAGTCATGCAAATTCCCCAGCAAAAACTTAGCTGTATTGCGAATCTTGCGGTAAACATCCGACTGCTGTTTCAGAATGTTTTTGCCCAAAGGTACATCGGCGGAATAGTCTACCGAAGACACCCACAATCGCAAAACATCGGCGCCGTATTCCTTAATTACCGCCGCCGGATCGACGACATTTCCTTCAGATTTGCTCATCTTGCGGCCTTTTTCATCCAGCACAAAACCGTGAGTCAAAACTGTTTTGTAAGGAGCAACGCCGTTAGTTGCTACGCTGGTGAGTAAGCTGGATTGAAACCAACCGCGATGTTGGTCTGAACCTTCCAAATACATATCAGCAGGATAGTTCAATTCCGATCGCCCTTTTGCGACTGCGGCCCAAGAAGAACCAGAGTCAAACCACACATCCATCGTGTCGGTTCCCTTGCGGTAAGTGCGGCCGTTATTGCGGTAAGATTCCGGCAGTAATTCGGCGATCGACAATTCCCACCAAGCATCGGAACCTTTGTCAGCAATAATTGCTTGTACGTGGGCGATCGTTTCTGCATTCAGTAGCGGTTCGTTAGTTTCTTCGTCGTAAAATACGGGAATCGGAACGCCCCAAGTCCGCTGACGAGAAATGCACCAATCCGATCGATCGCCTACCATTGCAGTAATCCGATTTTCCCCTTGGGCGGGAATCCAATTCACACTAGAAATGGCTTTTAATGCTTCATCACGAAACCCTTCCACCGAAGCAAACCATTGTTCCGTCGCCCGAAAAATTGTCGGCTTTTTAGTGCGCCAATCGTAAGGATAAGAGTGAGCGTAACTTTCCTCTTTAATCAAACAATTCGCTTCTGCAAGGGCATCAATCACTGCGCCATTGCCGTTTCCGAGGACATTTAAACCTGCGAATACTCCGGCTTCTGCGGTGAAGTTTCCATTTTCATCTACGGGAGTTAAAACAGGCAAACCGCAGCGTTTTCCGACGATAAAGTCTTCTTGTCCGTGGCCCGGTGCGGTGTGTACTAATCCCGTCCCGGAATCAGCGGTAATGTAATCGCCGCCAGCCACGATCGGGCTTTCGCGATCGAACAATGGATGTTTGTAAGTACAACCTTCTAATTCTTTGCCTTTGAAAGTCGCCAGTATTTTTAATTCTGTATTAAAAGTTGCCGATAGTCGATCGACCGCATCGACAGCAACTAACATGAATTGTTGGGCGATGTTAGAATTTTCCGGCGGTTCCACCACCGCGTAATCCAATTCGGGATTGACGGCGATCGCCAAGTTGGCCGGAATTGTCCAAGGAGTAGTCGTCCAAATCGCTGCCCAGAGGCTCGACATATAGCGATTGAGGTTCGATTCCAAAGATTTTGACAAAATTCTCACATGGAAGCCAACGTAGATGCTACGCGAAGTGTGGCCTTCAGGATATTCTAATTCGGCTTCGGCGAGGGCGGTTTTGGAACTGGGGCTCCAGTGAACAGGTTTAAAGCCACGGTAGATGTAGCCTTTGAGTACCATTTGACCGAATACACCGATTTGGGCGGCTTCGTATTCTGGCTTCAGGGTTAAATAGGGGTGTTCCCAGTCGCCCCAAACGCCGTAGGTTTTGAAGGAGGCGCGTTGTTGTTCGACGGTTTGTTGGGCGAAGGCGGCGGCTTTGCGACGGAGTTCGATCGGGGTAAGATTGAGCCGATCGGCTGATTTCATGTCTTGTAAGACTTTAAGTTCGATCGGCAATCCATGACAATCCCAACCGGGAACGTAGCGGACTTTTTTGCCGCACAACATTTGGTAGCGGTTGATGAAATCTTTGAGGATTTTGTTGAGGGCGTGGCCGATGTGGAGTTGACCGTTGGCGTAGGGCGGGCCGTCGTGGAGGATGAACAACTCTCCTGGATTATTTTCCGAAAGGCGATCGTAGATTTGTTCGTCAGCCCAAAATTGTTGCAATTCCGGTTCCCGTTTGACGGCGTTGGCGCGCATTTCAAACTTGGTTTGGGGCAGGTTTACGGTGTCTTTGTAAGATTTTGCTTCCATTTTTGACAAACTTTTTATGTAGTTAGTTGTTAGTAGTTAGCGGTTATTTGAGAGTTGATATCTAGTCGGGTTAAATAATCATAAATTAGTTTGTAGTGAGGAATTTAGTCCTCTCTCGGCCTTGAAGGGCGGATAACCAGATATTCCAGTATAGGCGATCGCACGCAAATTAGATCCAACCAAATCCGTAGAGAGCTCTCTCTTCTCTAACTCTGCGCCCTCTGCGGCCTCTGCGGTTAAAATCATTCCGGTGCAACCATGAAGGATATCACAAATCGAGGTTGGTCTATTCGGTCAGCCAACTGAACATTTCGCCGACAGTGAGATTGAAGGATTCAGCAAAGGGTGGAACGGGGATGCGATCGGTTTTTTCTTCAAAAACGGAGAGGGTGCGATCGGGGTTTAACTCGTTTGACTGCGAGTCCGACAGGGATTGAAATCCCTGTCTCATAGCGCAAGTCCTCTGAAAGAGGACTGAGGAGGTTGATTAACGTGAAATGTGAAACTCAACATCAAGTTGAATTGAGACTTGCAGTCGGTTTTAACCGACTTTTGCTATGAGACAGGGAATTCATTCCCTGTCGGACTATCGGACAAGCAATAAACGCTTAAAGAAACAGTCCCAACCCGCGGCTAAAAGCATTTCCCAGGCGATCGCACAATGAAGCATCCGGGACTTTATCTCCTTCCCCTTCCCATTTTTCCACGAGTTGGCGGCCCAGGGGCGTGAGGCGAAAACTGTCGGTAATCCCTTGTCCGTCTACTTCCCGGCGCAGTACGCCGACTTGGATCAGCCACAGCAGGGAGTTTTCGGCTGCGAGTTCGGCTACGGGCGATCGGGTGTAGCCACGTTCGACACCGGAATTTGAGGCGATCGTAGTTAGGAAAACGCTGTTATCGCGGATGGTCTGGAAGAAGTGTAATTGAAATGGGCTGCACCGGATCGCGCGATCGGCTCTTTTGACGGTGCGATCGGGATAACTAATAGATTTAAAGGCTTCGGACGGGATAAAAGTCATTGAGAGAACTTTTGAATAGGTACTATTCTTATCATCACCTATTTAGAGTCAGGAGAGTATAGTTCTTAGGGCTTACACAAAAAACCCGGTTTCTTCCAAAAATCGTCACTTTTTCGATAAATATTGACGGAGAAACCGGGTTTTTGGCCCCATGCGTAAGTCCTGGTTCTGAAAAATACATCCACAACAGAGGGGTTGCAGTAGTGGGTGTTGTCGCTGCGCGATCATCTGCTTTTACAAATACTCCATAAGATTATTCATTACGATGGGTAGGGGCTAAGTCAGACATGGGAGAAGTACAAGAATATAATAAAAAAGAAACGCGATCGTGGATATTAAAATTAAATGAACAGAAAAGCGATCGCGCGTCCAGAGAGTGGGCAGCGCGATCGAGGCTAAAATGAGGCAAAGATGCTTAACTATTTCTTCTGCTTCCACCAGAAGCACCAGCCCCAACAAAACCCAACATGGCCCCCGCGGTTTTTAAAGCTGCTGCTACAGGAACAGGGTTAGCCGTAACTAACGAACCAATACTGCCTAGAACCATGAGAGAACCAACGGCTACAGCAGATCCAATGGCAATTTTTTTCCCAATTTCTTCCGATGATGATTTAGACATCTCTTTCTCCTTGAATATCAAAGTAACTGAAGGATTTATGAACTCACCATAAATAATAAGTTCAAATGAATCTTCTCCCATTATAAATATCCTGTTCGCAACACCACTAACTGAAAAAGACAGATTTTCTTGAATTATTTGTAACAAAATATTAACTACAATCCAGAAAAAGCCTGATTTTATTGGTTTAGATTAAGCTATAATGGCTAAAGCCCATACCCCATATGACTTATATGACCATTACAGAAATTTTACAATTTGTAGATCGGGTAGTCGAGAAAGAAACAGGAGAACACCTGGACGATCTAGAAAAAGCTGTCGTTAAGGGACTGTGGCAAGATAAAACATACAGTGAGATTGCAGATGAATGTGGGTATAAGAGTAAAAACTATATTGGAGATGTTAGTCGTAAGTTATTTAAGATTTTATCTGAACATTTAAAAGAAGATATTAGCAGACATAATTTTTCTTGGACTATTGAAAGAGTTATAAATTCTCAGTTTGTTGGTTTAGTAAATAGTAAGATTAATTGGTGTCCTAATTCTCCTCAAGCAGATGCAAATCAATCAATCAAAGAAAAACCAAGTAAAAACAAAGGGTATCACGATTTAAGCCTAGCCCCTAAAATCACCAGTTTTTACGATCGCGCAACCGAAGTTCAAACCCTCACCCGCTGGTTAATCGACCAAAATGTTCATCTAGTCTCAGTTTTAGGATTAAGTGGAATTGGCAAAACCACCCTAGTCAAACAGTTTGTTGACCTAAATTTACAAAAATTTGATGTAGTAATCTGGAAAAATCTCAAAATATCTCAATCTTTAGATGACATTATTAATGAAATTATCACAGGTGTCGATCGCGATTCTCTTCAAACTGATAATAAGTTAACTCAGTTTTTCAATCTTTTACGTCAGCAAAGATGTTTAATCGTCCTTGATGATTTCCAAGAATTGTTTAGTAAGGGAGAATTGGCAGGAGAGTTCAAAACGGAATCTAAAAATTTCCAAAATTTATTGACAATGATGACAAATCTAGAACATCAAAGTAGCTTAATCTTAATTAGTCAGGAACAATGTCAAGAAATGATTAGTCTGGATGAGGATTTATATCCTATCCAGTGCTTAGAATTACAAGGATTAGATAATACAGAAATCGTAAAAAAGTGGGGATTTAAAGATGATGAAGCTTGGACAGAGTTGAGTGATTTATACGGAGGTAATCCCGTTTATTTAAAAGATATTGCCAGTTTAATTAAAAGTATTTTTGGTGGCAAAGTTGCTGATTTTTTAAAAGAAGATAGTTTAGTTGTCACTAAAGATATGAAATCTCGGTTGACTGAATTATTCAAACGGCTATCATCCACAGAACAAGAAATTATTTTACAATTAAGCAAATTTGATGTACCTGTGTCAAGGGAAGATTTAAGACAAAGTTTATCTCTGTCATCAATGGACTTAATGAATGGGTTGCGATCGTTGGGTCAACGTTATTTACTCCAAAGAATAGAAGGAGAGAAAGTATTGTTTGATTTATCTCTTGTTGTTCGAGAATATGTGAGAACTTGTTGTCAAGATTAATTGCGATCGCCTATTTTTACAAATACTCCAAATGATTGTTCATTTCTTCAGCATTCAGTACCTCCCAAATTAATACTAATCCTTGCAAAATTTCCCCAATCGATTTACTGGTTTGCGGACAGTAAACAATACCCGCGTGAGACAAACCTGCATGATGCAGTCTTAAAAAATCCGTATCTTGGGTAAAAATTACTCGCTCTTGAGACAGGGAAAATGCTAATTGTTGTTCGTCGGATTGCCCGATCATTCCTTGTTCTGGAGTTGTGGTGACATCAATTCCACGTCTTCGCAATCCATTCCCTATCGCAAGAGTTATATTTTCGTCAAGATGAAATTTTATCTTAGCCATGTTGACGATTTTTTAATTTTTCTTGCAATAGCGATGGGGTTTGAGCTTTCAATTGGCGCGCAAATTCTGCATCTGCTTCCATTGCAGAGCGAATTTCATCTCGACGATCGTGATAATAGGCTAAAGCTGCATAGATATCAGATAAAGTAATACTCGGATAGTGATACAGAATTTCGTCTGGTGACATTCCCATTTGTTCGTGCCAAACAACTATATCCTGAACTCGGATGCGGTGTCCGGCGATACGGGGTTTTCCCCCACAGATTCCTGGGGTGATTTCGATATGTTCTTTAATGACGGCGATCGACATGGTAGGGAATTAATATAGGATGTCTCTTCTATTTTAGGATAGGTTAGACGAGTTTGGCTGTAAAAGCGATTTTAGGCGATCGCTTTTATGAGTTACAAAGACGACTACTCCAAATCTTGAAACAGCCAACCAGGGAGCATATTAATGCGGACTTAACTAATCATCCCCTCAATAGTATCTGAAGCTTCTGCATCTTCTAAAGTCAGAAATTCGTGTAATTAATTAATAGAAAGAGGACTGAGATAAACATCAGACTCTGATTCATAGACTTCGGAAAATGATTCAATAGCTTGTTTGAGTTTATCAATAGATTGTTCAGGAGTATTGCCTTGTCCAACTAATCCATTTTCCAAACACAGATAAACCCAATAATCAGCACTCTTCCTCAGAATCACAGTGTAAAAATCAATCATATTTTATTGGCAAATTAGTTTTAATTAACTCAGAAAAATTTGATAACACACCGATAATATAACACGCGATCGCCCGCAAGTCAATGCCAAAAATCACCCTAGAGGAAATCGAGTGAATTTACTCAACCAAGAAACTATCTATCTCACCAATAAAACTTTTGAGTTGTTTGACACGACTAACTAACTCCAAGTACAAAAAATCATAATCTAGATAGGTGATAATTTCTTGAGATATTTTTTCACTTTTGTCATACTTACAACCTATTAACTGATAAATATCATCTAAATCTTGACTGGGATGTGGTCTTTGTTCAACATCTATACTTCTTAAATCGTAACCACATTCTTGGAGAATAAAATCTGGAATTAAGCGATTATCTAATTTAGACAAATAATGCCATTCTGCTAAAAACCAGGCTTCTATTTCCATAACAGCTAAATTTATAGAAATTGGAATCCCCATTTTATGCAACGGCTTCAAAAATCCTTTGATTCCTCTTTCTACTTCTCCCTTTCTACTTAAAGATATTGGGTATAAATCTCTCAATCCTAAAATCTTTTCATAGCCACTATTCGTTAAACTTTCATGCTGTTTTCTGATATCAGAAAGTACCTGGGAATCAGAACTACAATCATATAAAAGCACAAAAAAAGGAGCATCTTGGACTATACTCGGTTTAAGTGGTTGAATTGTACGTTTAGTTTTGCCACCTTGAAATTTATAAGTTTCAATAGATATCTTTTTATATCCAGCAATTTCCTGAAATAACTTTTCAACAAAAATCTGTTCTGTTTGTCCTTCCACAAAACAAGCTATTTTCTTTGCAGTCATAATTTATGCTTCATTCGATATTTTTTCCAAGATAAACTCACTGGTGAACAAATCAAAGTTATTAAGTCCAATAAACTTAAATTCTTCAATCTTATCGCGTGAATTATAAATATTATGTAATTTTGCACTGCCAGGAGTTCGTTCAATAACCGACCAATATTCTATCGGAACACCATTCATTATAAACTCATCATTAGTGGTCATAATGAGTTGAGCTAATCCTGTCTCAGCTTTTTGAATTAGAATTTTAATTATAGAGGAAGATCGTTGATAATCTAACCCTTCTCCAATATCATCAATCACAATACAACTAGGCTTACTTGCTAGTAAAGAGTAGTTAATTTGAATTAATAAAGATAAAGCTCGGAACATTCCTTGCGATATGTCTGATTGTTCTGTGACAAAATTCAAATCTTCTTCTTTGACATAGATAAATTCTGGCAGACCATCACCATCTAGAGTGTTGTAAGTGGAAAATTTGCGTTCTATTGTCGATGGTATTTTTGTTCCGATTTCAGATAAATTATAGCCTATTTCTTTCATGTCACTGATGATGGATTGGATAAATTTATCCCCAATTTCCAGCTTCCCAACCTGAAAAATACTGACAACAGAGTTATAGCTTTTTAGTTCCCTTTTATTGTCTGATAATTTGATTGTAGGGTATGACATCAAAGTCATGAAATTCTTACCTAGTTGTGTTCCAAACTCATAAAAACTTAGCGAGTTAGACCACTGATATAATTTTTCCAAAAAGGGATGCTGAATAGAGTCTCTGCGCCTGACGGCTGCAAGTTCTGCTTTGGGAGTTTGAAACTTAATTTTTTGGTTGAGTTCCTTAGCGAAGATAGTACCTTCACCCGATCTATCTCGTTCTAACAACAGCGGTTCATTACCCTCACCATACATAATTAGCTTTTCTTGAACTACAAGACCTTTCTCTATTTTTAATATATATTCTGTTTGGGATTCTGGTCGATCGATATCAAAGTACAAATGCCATTCATCATTGTGCGCCTCAATATTATCATCTGACAAAAGCTGCGATAGGAGATGTATTGATTTGAGGATTCTGGATTTACCACTAGCATTTTTGCCGACAATTAAGTTGACTTGACTTAATCGACATTCTTCTACTCGCCATTCATTAGACAAGCCTTTATTAGACACATATTTGAAAATGTCTAGTCTCATAAATTTGTGAGTTTATTTTGATTTATAAATGATGAAATAACACACCGATAATCTAACACGCGATCGCCCGCAGGTCAAGGCATAAAATAACCCAGCCGAACTATTTCAAAGCGCGAATTTTCGGTTTCCCGCACTCAATCCCGAATTTCGCATTCAAAAGATTGACAGCAGCCGCCCAAAATCAATTACAATACAATTATAAATCCCCAGAAACACAAAACTATGGCATTATCAGTTGGAACCGACGCCCCTCAATTTACCGCCAAAGACACCAACGGCAACACCGTCTCCCTGTCCCAATTTGCCGGTAAAACTGTCATCTTGTATTTCTACCCCAAAGATGACACCCCCGGCTGCACCAGACAAGCCCAAAGCTTCAAAGCAGCCCATGAAGAATACATCGCCAAAGATATTGTAGTTCTCGGTGTCAGCCGCGACAACGAGGAATCCCACCAAAAGTTTACAGAAAAATACGGTTTGCCTTTTCAGCTATTAGCAGATGTTGATGGCGCAATTACCACAGCCTACGATGTCGATGGAGGCGGTTATGCTAAGCGCGTTACTTATGTCATTGACGGTAACGGCAAAATCATTCATGTTGATGGCAGCGTGAATACTGCCTCTCACGCTCAAGATATTCTCGTCACAATTGTGTAGTTAAGTAAATCAACTTAATTAAACACTCCTCGAAGCACTATCAACCTAAATCAGTTGTGTAATTTTTGTAGGGGCTCACAGGCCCCGTGGTTGCCCCGCTTATGCTGGGGTAGGCACGGGGGCACTACCCCTACAAATCCTCATGAATGATTTAGGATTGCTATATCAACCTAAAAAACCCGGTTTCTCTGAAAAATCCTGCATCCAATGGAGAGATATTGACGCAGAAACCGGGTTTTTGTCGCCACATACGTCCAGTATATCAATTCCGGTAACACCAGAATTATAAGGATACGGCAATGCCCATTAGTGTCAACTTAAGGTAAAACCGATAGCTAGTAGGGTGCGTCAGCTAGAACCCTTACGCTGAAACGGAAAACCTGATAATACTGACGCACCCTACGCCCCTAAGTTTAAATGCCGAACAGCTTAGCTGAACAATTACCAGATTTGTGCGAATTTTAAACCCAGATTTAACTACAAACATCCCTCAAGGAGATTGAAATGACAAACAGTACCAGTATTTTGACATACTTAGGCCCTCAAGAAATTGAGGCGAATCGAGCCACAGCCCTAGTTGGAATTTTTGACAAAAATCAAGTTGCTGCGATTTCCGCAACGGAAGGAACAAATGCCCTGAATGTACAGATAAATCCATCTACAGGTACTTGGAATATCAGTTTAGAAAAAGGATTTAATAACGCTGGAAATCGCACATTGCAAGTGAAAGCAACTGATAAAACAGGCAAAGTTATCGGCGAACAAACATTTAATATCAAGGTTAATCCGGCGACTAATTCCTCCGAGCCATTGTTGATGTTAATTGTTCTCCAAAATACAACATTCAAAGCGGGAACAGTCGCATCAGCAAGTCTCAATGACCAACAAAAAGCTGACACAATTGCAGGTCAAACCTATGTTGTCACTGATTATGAATTAGACGATAGACACCTGAAAGTAAACCTCAAAAATCCCATTGCTCCCCTTGGAAAATCTGGTTATTTCTACGAAGAACACGTACTCATAACCAAAGGCGCAAAAGTTCTCAGATTCGATCGCACTGACTTACCCACACCACCACCCGGAATGCAGTTACTGTGGGTTGTCAAGAAAAGCAAATTGAAGCTCAGCCCCGCTGATTCTGCTATTTTAGCCCAAAATCAAAAAGTAGACTTAAGCCAGGGAGAAACCTTAAATATCCTCGGCTATGCTTGCATAGAGAATCATTTTCGAGTCACCTTCGATCGCGCAATTCCCAATTTCGGAAACTCCGGCTTTCTCTACTCACAGCACGTCCAAATTTTGCAAGATGGCAGAGGAATTCCCTTTGACAAAAATGCTGTCACCATGACTGTTCTCAAAACTACGGCTTTCAAAAAGCGGCCGGTGGATGCGGCGACTTTGCAACCACCAGAAAAAATCACTTTACCTGCGGGAATGATTTATGGAGTTAGCGGATTCTCGATCGAACAAGGCCACATTAAAGTCTCGCTTACCGAAAATTTACCGCCATTTGGCAATACCGGTTTTGTTTATCCCGATTTCGTGCAGTTTTCCCGTGGTGGCAAATCTTTCAATCCGGCACCGAATTTAACTTATCAAGGCCCGACGGAAGTTTTGATCGATCAGGCGATCGCACTTTCTGGTACTTTTGACAAACAAGAAGCAGTCAAAGTTGAAGTAATAGCCGAGGATAAATTTGCCCTCAATGTCACTCTAAACCAAACTGCTGGCACTTGGCGAGTAGATTTACCCCAAGGATTCAAGGTGCCAGGAGCTCGCTGGCTGCGACTGCGGGCCACTGATAGCAAAGGGAATGTTACTGGTAGCCAAGTCATTTATCTTACCGTAAGTTCCGACCCCCTAACTGTCGGCAAAGGTTTGACTTTAAAAATACTTTCTGATACTTTATTTAAAGTAGCTCCTGTGGACTCTTCCAGGCTTGACAATCAGCAAAAAATTCTGGTGAAAGCTGGTCAAACTTTGGCGGTTAGCAAGTACGGATTTATTGATGGTCATCTCAAGGTGGTGCTGGATGCGGCTATTATACCGATCGGCACTTTTGGCTATTTTTACGAGTCCGATGTCCAGTTGGCAAAAGGTCCAAAAATCCTGAAATTTGACCTAGCTGATGTGCCGAATACAAACGTCAGCGCTCAACTTTTAGTAACTCAAACTACTCAGATTAAAGGTGCAGCTCAAGATTCACCTAAACTCCCAGCAAATCAGGTTGCTGACTTGATTTTAGGTAGTACCTATGCGATTACTGGCTATGCTTGCATTTCGGGTCATTTCCGGGTAACTCTGGCTGAATCTATTCCCGATTTTGGTAATGTTGGATTTATCTATTGGCGGCACGTTCAAATCAAAAAGTTAGGGAAAGAAGTTACTTTTGACCCGGATGCTTTGACGATAACAATGCTACAACCAACTGTGTTCAAAAAACAACCAGTTGATGCTAATAAATTGAGTGCAACAGAAAGAGTTACACTGCCTTTGGGTCGAGTTTATGGTATGGAAAGCTACGGTTTGGAAGGCAGTCATCTGAAGGTTTCTTTAACTGAAGAACTTCCTAATTTTGGCAATACAGGTTTTGTTGTTCCTACTTCTGTTCAGTTTAAGCGGGGTGATAAAGTTTTCGATCCTGTTCCAAATAATGTGGAATTAAATGTGCCCTATTTTTCGCAGCGTGACAATCCCCGTTTTGATTGGTCTACTTGCAATGTAACTGCGATCGCAATGGTATTTTATTACTATGGTGTTCGTTCTAAGTGGGGCGGACAGTTGGAGGATGAGTTATTGCAGTGGTGTTTCGATTATGCGGGCCAGGGTTCGCAAACGGATCATAATGTACTTTCGGCGCTGATTAAGGCTTACGGCTTCAAGACGAGTTTTAGCACAACTCGGAAATGGGCTGATGTGCGATCGGAATTGTTGAATCGGCGGCCAATAGTTTTAGCGGGAGATTTTACGGCTTCCGGTCATATTATCACTGTAATTGGCTATAATTCCCAAGGTTACATCGCGCAAGATCCGTGGGGAGATGCACTCACTGGTTACAGGGATACTGAGGGTAGAAAGTTGATGTATCCCTACAATTATATCAATCAAGTTGCTGGGCCAGATGGCAATGTTTGGGCGCATTTTATTTCGCGGTAATTGAGCCCGATCGTAGGGACACGGCACTGCCCATTGGTGTCAACTTAAGGCCAAACCCTGTCACAGACTACTGTTTGACGATTAAGGCCAGATCCCCCCTAACCCCCCTTAAGAAGGGGGGGACAGGAGTCCGATCAAAGTCCCCCTTCTTAAGGGGGATTTAGGGGGATCTAGACTCAGGTAAAAACCAGATTTCTCAGGGCTTTCAGGCGATTGTTGACACCTATGGGCATTGCCGTTTCCCTACGGATTTAACTGACTCCAGAAACGATCGCCAAACCCAGCACTGCGACAAACACAATCAGGGCGTAAAATTGAGCGCGACCGTTTTCAATGTATTTCAAGGCTTCGCCGCTAACCAGGGCGAGAAAACCTGTCAAATTAACCACACCATCGACGACTCGCAAATCGACTTCCATGACTTGTCGCGCTAAACGGCGACTACCTTGAACGAAGAGAACCTCGTTGATGTCATCGAGATACCACTTGTTGAGGGAGAATTCGTACAGTGGTTTGATCTTTTGGGCGATCGCCCCAGCATCAATTTTCCGGCTCAAATACATCAGAGAAGCCAAAGTAATGCCCAACAAAGCAATACCTACAGAGCTCCCACCCATGATTAGAAATTCCGTCAAATCGAACTCGGCGGCGTGTTCCAATACTTCTTCGAGAGACTCACCAGGAGCATGGATAAACTGCTCAAAATAATTAGCAAATGGCGTACCGACAAAACCAATTAACACCGAAGGTATTGCCAAAACCACTAACGGCAAAGCCATTGTCAGTGGAGATTCGTGAGGGAAATGGTCGTGTGCGTCATGACTTTCACCAGTGGATGCCAATTCCTTAACATTCATCGCTCCAGGGCCGAATACCAAACCTGGTTGCAGAAGTTGCTGTTTGATCGCGTTGTCATTACCCCGGAATTCGCCCTCAAAGGTGCTGAAATACATCCGAAACATATAAAACGCGGTCATCCCGGCTGTCACCCAACTCACAGCCCACAAAGCAGGATTTGCTGCGAAAGCTTGGGCGAGAATTTCGTCTTTTGACCAGAAACCAGCAAAGGGCGGAATGCCACAGATTGCCAAATTTCCGATTAAAAAGCAAGTTGCCGTAATCGGCATATATTTGCGTAAGCCGCCCATGACTCTCATGTCTTGAGCGAGGGCGGGGTTGTGGCCGACGACATCTTCCATGCTGTGAATGACTGAACCGGAACACAGGAACAGCATCGCTTTGAAGTAAGCGTGGGTCATCAAGTGGAAGAGTCCGGCACTATAAGCACCGACTCCCATTGCCATCACCATGTAGCCCAATTGGGAGATGGTGGAGTAGGCTAGGCCTTTTTTGATGTCATTTTGGGTAATTGCGATCGAAGCGCCCATAAATGCCGTAAAACAGCCCGTACAGGCGATCAAATTCATGACTGCTGGCAACCCTTCAAACACTGGGTACATCCGAGCAATCAGGAATACGCCGGCGGCTACCATTGTCGCGGCGTGGATCAGAGCGGAAATCGGTGTCGGGCCTTCCATTGCGTCTGGGAGCCAGACGTGGAGGGGGAATTGAGCGGATTTGGCGGCTGGGCCCAAAAATATTAGGACTCCGAAGATGGTCGCTAAAGTGGCGCTGAGGGCACCGGATTCGACTAGGGAGTGCAGGCGATCGCCCATCACTTCAAATTCAAAGCTACCGGTGGCCCAGTAAATGCCGAGGATGCCTAACAGGAGGCCGAAGTCGCCGACGCGGTTGGTGACGAAGGCTTTTTGGCAGGCGTCTGCTGCTGGTTTGCGATCGTACCAGAATCCAACTAGCAAGTACGAACACATACCTACGAGTTCCCAGAAAATGTAAATCTGAACGATGTTCGGGCTGACTACTAGACCTAGCATTGACGCACTGAAGATGCTCAGGTAGGCGTAAAAACGCACGTACCCGTCATCGTGTGCCATGTAGCCGTCGGTATAAATCATCACCAAAAAGGCGACCGTAGTGACGATCGCCAGCATGACTGATGTCAGGGGGTCGATGACGTAGCCCATATTCAGCGAGAAGTCGCCAGCAGAAGCCCACTGAATAGTGCGGGTGTAGGGTGCGTGACCCTGTAGTTGACTCCACAGCAATGCAAAAGATAGTACCATTGACCCTCCGAGCGCGGAGACGATTAATATCGCATTCGCTTGTCGGAGTTTGTTGGTTGCTTGGTTAAAGGTGATTAAGCCTAGACCTACTAGCATTGCGCCCGCCAGTGGCAGGACTGGAATCAGCCAAGCGTATTGATAAAGCAGTTCCATGACTAATGAAGTTTAAAGTTTCTACTAGATTGACAAAAACTGTAAACAATTGTCACACAAGCAGGTAAAATAAACTGAATATCAAGATACCCGGCTTCTGAAAGAAGCCGGGTATCTAATTGCGATCGCACCTAAAAATGCTACTTATTCACTGCTACCTGGGGTTGTAGGAGTTTAATTTTGGGAGAATTCTGAACAGCAAGCATCCAGGAGTCTAGAGTCCGCCGCAGTTCTTCCCGTCCTTGATATTGTTCAAATCTAAATCGAACTTTTTCACCCTCAAACAAAATCAGCGTGGGTAGAGTTGTCAGCCGATAAGTGTTGGCTAACTTGAAACTTTGATCGGCATTCACCCCTAAGAGCTTGACTTTACCCGCCCACTCTGATTCAAATGTTGTCAGTGTGGGGTCGATCGCACGGCAGATACCGCACCAAGGTGCCCCAAAATGAACTAAAACGGGGGTAGACGCTTGAAAAACCTCTTGTGCAAAAGTGCGTTCGCTAACGGACAACACCATGATCCCTCAAAAATTAATAAATTTTTTCTATGCTAGGGATCATGCTACCAGTCTATGCTCCCCGTCGCACGCATCAAAAGTGGATGAATTTTCCACAGCACTCCGATAAAAATGGCAATACCCAGGTAAGAAGGACGCAGAAACTCAAGCAAATCAAGAGTTTGACGTTTTTGAAGGATCGCTAAAAACGGAACGATAGAGGTGCGAGATTTGATGGTTTCAAAGGATTCGCCAAAACGAGCCTGAAGTCGCTTATCGCCGTGCCAAACTCCGAACAGGTGGTGAAGCACCAAACCAATGGAAGTGACGAGGGTAAAGCTAGTCCCAATCCACAGAGTGTGGGCTATGCACCAAATCACCTGTCCCACCATTTGCGGGTGACGGGTGATGCGGATGATCCCCGCTTCGTAGAGGTGAACTTGGGGCTTTTGGACTGCGGCAATTTCTAGGAGGTTGAAAGTTGCTGGGTACAAAAATAGGAATGAAATTGCCGACAGTATCCAAACTAGGGGTTTGACTGCGGGCACGCCTTGTACTTGCCAAAGCTGTACGCCGTCGTAGCGGTGATTGAAAAAGTAGATCACCAGAATGACTGCTAGGGGCAAACTGACAAGGGCAAATAGAACGCGGTAAAGTCTTGCTCCGATTAGCTTTTCAGCTTGGGGGCGAAGGGCTGCTAAACCGCTATGGGCGATCGCAAAACCGAGTAAAAGTCCCAGAATAACTAAGTGGGAGTTGAGCGCCAAGTCGATCGTCATGGGATTTGAGATTTGAGATGCAAGGATTTTGGATTGACCCCACGGATAAATTCGTGGCTTGAGGATTTTAGATTTGAGATGCTTTCGATTGATTCCACGGATAAAGCAAATCCGGGGGCTTGTACCATCTAGAAATTCTTGGTCATTGCAAATATTAAGAAAAGTTATTGATTCGCGGCCAAATTGTGTCACAAAGTATCTATGGGAGCATTCAGTGGTCAGTTGTCAGTTGACGGTTGACGGTTGACTGTTGACTGTTTGCTGTTGACTGTTCGCTGTTTGCTGTTTGCTGTTGACTGTTTGCTGTTGACTGTTCGCTGTTTGCTGTTGACTGTTTGCTGTTTGCTGTTTGCTGTTTGCTGTTGACTGTTCGCTGTTTGCTGTTGACTGTTTGCTGTTGACTGTTCGCTGTTCGCTGTTTGCTGATGGCAGTCAACCGTCAACCGTCAACCGTCAACCGTCAACCGTCAACCGTCAACCGTCAACGGACAACTGACCACTGACAATTAGATATATGTCTGACCTTCCTTTCACTTTAGACCAGTTACGCATTCTCAAGGCGATCGCCTCTGAAGGAAGCTTCAAACGCGCCGCTGATAGCCTCTACGTGTCCCAGCCAGCCGTTAGCTTGCAGGTGCAAAATTTAGAGAGACAGTTGGATGTGCCACTATTCGATCGAGGGGGGCGCAGGGCTCAACTGACCGAAGCTGGACACCTGCTGCTGAGTTACGGCGAGAAAATTTTATCGCTTTGTCAAGAAACTTGTCGAGCTCTGGAAGACTTGCAAAATCTTCAAGGCGGTACATTGATTGTCGGGGCTTCTCAAACCACGGGGACGTATTTGCTACCCCGGATGATTGGGATGTTTCGGCAAAAGTACCCGGATGTGGCGGTACAGCTTCACGTTCATTCTACCCGTCGGACTGCTTGGAGTGTGGCTAACGGACAAATCGATTTGGCGATTGTGGGCGGAGAAATTCCGACGGAACTTTTAGAAGCTTTAGACGTTGTGCCTTATGCTACTGATGAATTGGCACTGATTCTGCCTCCGTCTCACCCGATGGTACAACAAGAAACAATCCAAAAAGAAGACCTTTATAAATTGCAGTTTATTTCCCTGGATTCCCAGTCTACAATCCGTAAGGTCATCGATCAGGTTCTGAGTCGGTGTGGGATTGATACTCGCCGCCTGAAAATTGAGATGGAACTTAATTCGATCGAAGCGATTAAAAATGCGGTTCAATCTGGATTGGGTGCTGCATTTGTGTCGGTTTCGGCGATCGAAAAAGAGTTGCTGATGGGCGTTTTGCACAAATCTCAAATGGAGGAAGTTGTGGTGACTAGGGTTTTGTCGCTGATTTGTAACCCCAACCGCTACCGTTCTAAAGCGGCAGAGGCTTTCAGTAATGAAATTTTACCCCAGTTTGCTACTTATACTGCTATCAAGGAGAAGGAGATTTAAGTCACTAACCCCACCCTAAAGGGATGGGGCTTGCAAGAAACTTTCGCCATAGGTAGAAAGCAAGCGTAAGTAGGACTAGACACAGGCGCTTAAAACCTAAGCCTGCACAGTCTTGGTACAGGAAAACGCTTGTGTCAAAACGCAAAGCCCACGGATTGTAAGTTTCTGGCTTACAACTCATGGCGAACTGTAAAGCCGTCCTAAAAGGACGGGGTTTCAAACCCATTTTTATGATGGCTAACGGTCGATTCTTCAATTTAAAATCTAAAACCTAAAATCGATCATGGAAGTTTACTGCACGCGCCCAGGATGTCCGCACCCTCAAAACTATTTTCCTGACCTTGAGGATAGTGCGCTGCTGAAAACTGTGCAGCAAAGGTATTGCAAGAGTTGTGGAATGCCCCTGATTCTGAGCGGTCGCTATTTACCGGTGAGGCTTTTGGGTCAAGGCGGTTTTGGGGCTGCTTTTCTGGCGCGCGATCGCCATACTCCGGCGATGCGGCAGTGCGTTGCTAAACTGTTACAGCCGTCGGTAACTCTGACTCCGGCACAGCTCAGAATTGCTCAAAATTTGTTTGAACGAGAAGCGGCGGTTCTGGAAGAACTGGGAAATGAACACCCACAAATTCCGAGTCTGCTGGCTTTTTTTGAGTTAACTGTTCCGAGTTTGCAAGGGGGGAAAAACGATCAGTTTTTCTATCTGGTTCAAGAATTTATTGATGGTGAAAATTTGGAACAGGAACTGGCGGTAAAAAGCAAGTTCTTGGAATCGGAAATCATGGTGGTGTTGCGGGAAATTTTGAAGGTTCTGGATTTTGTTCACTCTCGCGGTTCGATTCACCGGGATATTAAACCTGCTAATATTATGCGGGGTAAAAATGGTCGGCTTTATTTATTAGATTTTGGGGCTGTCAAACAGGTAACACAAAGTGCTGGAAGTGGCAAAGCTTCGACTGGTATTTATTCTTTGGGTTATGCTCCGCCAGAACAAATGAATGGGCAAGAAGTTTATCCGGCAACGGATTTGTATGCTTTGGCTGTGACTTGTATTACTTTGCTGAGTGGTTTGCAGCCGACGGAGTTGTTTGATAGTTACAGAAACGAGTGGAATTGGCATTCGCGGGTGCAGATTAGCTCGCGTTTGAGAGAAGTTCTCGATCGAATGTTATTATCAGCTCCCAGTCAACGTTTTCAATCGACGGCTGAGGTGGAAGCGGCTCTGAAGCCTGGGTCTCAACCACCTTCTCAACCACCTACAGTCGTTGTAGCACCACCTCAAATAACGACTCAGCCACCTCTGACACATACTTCGTACCCCCCTACACCACAAACTTCGCAGCCTCCTACGATCATTCCTGGGACTCCTTCGGGAGGGCTGCAAGCTTCACCGAGAGGGGCTTTTTCGATTTGGGAGGTTTTGTCCGGGGCGGCGTTTACGGGTTTTGAGGGGGGTTTGTTGGCGATCGCCCTGACGAGTTTGTTGCCCTCTCCAGGTCTGAGTATGGGATTGTTGGGGATGATTGTTGGTGGTTTGATTTATGCTCAGTATCGCCGATCGATCGAACAAACTGAGATGTTGATTATTGGCGCTGGTACTCTGGCTTTGCTGATATTTTTCCCGGCTTTGCGATCGGCAGCACTGGCGATTTATCCCGGTTCTCCGATCACTGGTGTGTTGTTTGTGGGGTGGTTGGCGGCTTTGGGGGCGATCGCGGCAACAGCTATATTTCGCCTTATTTATAAGCTGCTTTCTAATGTTTTTTAATCTGAATTGTATTATATAAAGTTCTGTTATGGAGTAAGATTAAACGAACCGCGAAGACGCGAAGAGCGCGAAGAAAGAACAGCTTCTTCTTCTTTCTCTTCCTTCGCGTCCTTTGCGCCTTCGCGGTTTAATCATTCCGATGCAACCGGATATAAATCGATGCAAAATCAGAAATCGATTAACCCGAATTGGACGATCGCTTGGGGCCCAGCAGCCCGATCGCACGCTGTAACTTGGGAAACCCCCGGTTTTGCCATAATTGGCGCTGAACCCACCTTCAGCCCCACTCAGCGATTTGTGCTGGTGGGTGACTGCTCCTTCGATCGCACTTTGCTACTCAAACAACAGACTGACACCGATGGATTGACCGATTTGGCGATCGTCGGAAAGTTATGGGAAACATCGGGCACTGAAACTTTGAGCTTGCTAGAAGGACAATTCGCTCTGGCTGTGTGGGATCGAGAGGAGAAAACCTTGTGTCTGGGGCGCGATCGCGTGGGTGCAAAAACGCTCTATTACACTCGCACCGGAACGACTCGCTGGATTGCGCCTCGACTGCGATCGCTCAATCCGTATCACGATCGCACACTCGATTTAGTTGCTTTGCGCGACTATTTGTGCTGTGCCTTTGTACCTGGATCGCAAACGCTATGGGAAGCTGTGCGAGAGTTGCGCCCTGGTAGTTTCTTGTATTTACCGGATGTTAAGGCGCAGAGATACTGGCAGCCGCAGGAACAAATTGCTAATGCCGATCGCCCTTTGGCATGGCATAGTCAACGAGTGCGATCGCTTTTGGAACAACTGGTGCAAGAGGCGTTACCAGCCGGAGAACCAGTCGCAGCATATCTTTCGGGTGGTATTGATTCAAGTTGCGTGACTGCGATCGCAGCCCGGTTGCACGATCGCCCGGTGCACACTTTTTCGATGCACTTTGGCGCTCAATATCCCAGCGAGATTGAATTTGCCAACATTGTCGCAGCACATTGTGGCACCGAGCACCATATTTTGGAGGTTTCGCCAAAGCAGATTTGGGAGTTGTTACCGGAAACACTGGCTGCTATGGATGATCCGGTGGGGGAAGGTTTGACGGTGCCGAATTTGCTGTTGGGGCGATCGGCAAAACAATTCGCAGACGTGGTATTAAATGGCGAAGGTGGTGATCCGTGTTTTGGTGGGCCGAAAAATAAGCCGATGTTGCTGAATAGTTTGTACGGTTCGATTCAGGGTAAACCAGATGCGATCGCAGCTTACTTGACTTCTTTCCAAAAATGCTATGTGGATTTGCCGCGTTTGCTGAAGCCGGAGGTTTGGAATCAGGTAAAAGATGCGCCTTCGGTGTTTGCGGAGGAATTAGAGCAGACAGAAACGACTTTTTTGAATCGGTTGATGCGACTGAATATTGAGTACAAAGGGGCAGATTACATTTTAACTAAGGTGAATAATTTAACGGCTGCTGCGGGGCTAAAAGCGCGATCGCCTTTATTCGATGCGCGGATGGTGGCGCTGAGTTTGCAAATCCCGCCAGAGTACAAGCTTTCGGGCGCGCAGGAAAAGGCTGTGCTCAAGGCTGCTGTCGCCGATTTACTGCCCGATGTCATTATCAATCGTCCGAAAAGTGGGATGGTGATGTCGATGCAGCAGTGGTTTTTGAGGGATTGGCAGCGGCAAGCGCGATCGTTGTTGTTGAATCGTCGTGCTGCGATCGCACCTTATCTCGATCGGGCATTGATTGATGAGTGGCTAAACTATCGTGGCGAAGTTTTTCCGCGTTATGGGCTGAAGTTGTGGCTGTTGGTGACGCTGGAAATTTGGTTACAGGTTAATCGTCGTTAACATCGAAAATATTAATCTTGGGTGGGGTTAGAAACCGGGTTTTTTCCAAAGTATTGGATAGCAACCCAGATTTTGCTAAAAACCCGGTTTCTTTGGTTGTGATGCAAGTATTCAGAAACCGGGTTTTTTCCAGAATATTTGATAACAACCCAGATTTTGCTAAAAACCCGGTTTCTTTGGTTGTGATGCAAGTATTCAGAAACCGGGTTTTTTCCAGAATATTTGATAACAAACCAGATTCTGCTAAAAACCCGGTTTCTTGGCTGGGTTTCGACTACGCTCAACCACCGATGATTCGGAATTCGACTAACCGAAACTATCGGAAACAAACACATAACCGCCGCCATATCCAACATTATCATCGACTAATATTAAGCCCTCATTCCCCTGCGGATCTCCACTCTGAGCAAGTCCATAATTCACCACGCGCAACAACCGCTGCGGTGTAAAAGATTCCAATTCCACAAAATTTCCGGCATCCAGCCACGCTAGTTCTTGTGCTGTTAAACCTTGCCTCACAGCATTGGGTAATTGACGTGCGCTTTGTGCCATTGTTTGAGATTGCTGCACAAACATATCGCGAGTTTCCAAGATTTGACGGGGAGAAATGCCTAAATCAAAAATTGTGACGACTTGATCCGCAAACCAGTTTGGACTGGTTCGTAATTGATGCACTAAACTAACTCCAGCAGGGTTGGCATCATGCAGCGCATAGACTTTCAAATCGGCATTGCGCCGCAGCATTTGGATTACTGTGTCGAAGATGCTTTGGGGATAGCCGTTGATGCTGAGAATGGCGCAGTTGTTTTCAAAATGGACGTTGTTGGCAATCAGGAATTGGGCGATTTCGTCGCTGTCGCAGATGATTGCGCGATCGAAACTGTAGGCGCTAACTTCGGGATCGATGCTGGCAGGCAAAGCGTTTTGACGAGGTGCTGGCAGCAGTTTTTCAACCGTTCCGTTCACCGTTTGCCAGCGTTGCAGCCACTCATCACTCTGCGCTTGATTGACTAGAAATATTTCAGGAATTTCGTGTTGACGATTTTTTTGGGAAATACCGAGCCAATAGGAATATAGCCCTAGCAAACTCGCTGCTATGTATCCTGGAAAATAATCAGCAATTATGCTGAGGGGAATGCCTGTTACTAAAATAATCATCCCTAAAGTTTGTAGTTCTTTAGCAGATTCTCTTCTGCTGCGAATACCTAGCTGAGGAGATTTGCTGGATTGAAAAAATACCCAAATCCAAAAAACATTGTATACAATAAACACAATCAGAATCAGAAATTGTAGTGGCAAATCTTTAAGAAGAGGAAGACCACTTAATTGGTCGACAAACAATCCCATATAAAGTATGCCCAGAAATAAGTAGATAGAAATGAACAAAAATATTGGCAATGGGCGACTTTTTTTAAGCCGTTTGTCAATAAAATACAAAAACTGTTTAGGCGTGAAGAATAACATATTTTGGCTGGAAATATCGTCGATCGCCTTCTTGAAAAACGGATCTGTGAATTGCAGATTTTCATCAGTGACAGTGGTTGGTTCAAATACAAACGGATGGTTGCACTGTTTACAGCGACCTGAGTTGGTGGTGCGATCGCTCAAATCATTATCGGTGTTACACTGGACGCATTTCATTCCCATTTCGGTTACTCCTGATTAATTTGATAGAACTTATGGATAGTAAGGGTTTCGACTACGCTCAACCAATGGAGGTTTCTTGGCTGGGTTTCGACTACGCTCAACCACCGATGATTCGGAATTCGACTAACCGAAACTATCGGAAACAAACACATAACCGCCGCCATATCCAACATTATCATCGACTAATATTAAGCCCTCATTCCCCTGCGGATCTCCACTCTGAGCAAGTCCATAATTCACCACGCGCAACAACCGCTGCGGTGTAAAAGATTCCAATTCCACAAAATTTCCGGCATCCAGCCACGCTAGTTCTTGTGCTGTTAAACCTTGCCTCACAGCATTGGGTAATTGACGTGCGCTTTGTGCCATTGTTTGAGATTGCTGCACAAACATATCGCGAGTTTCCAAGATTTGACGGGGAGAAATGCCTAAATCAAAAATTGTGACGACTTGATCCGCAAACCAGTTTGGACTGGTTCGTAATTGATGCACTAAACTAACTCCAGCAGGGTTGGCATCATGCAGCGCATAGACTTTCAAATCGGCATTGCGTCGCAGCATTTCGATCACGGTGTCGAAGATGCTTTGGGGATAGCCGCTGATGCTGAGAATGGCGCAGTTGTTTTCAAAATGCACGTTGTTGGCAATCAGGAATTGGGCGATTTCGTCGTTGTCACAGATGATTGCGCGATCGAAACTATAGGCGCTAACTTCTGGATCGATGCTGGCGGGTAAAGCTTCTTGGCGAGGTGCAGGGAGCAGTTTTTCTAGTGCGCCGTTCACTGTTTGCCAGCGTTGTAGCCATTCATCACTTTGGGCTTGATTGACGAGAAATAGTTCAGTAAATCCCTGTTTACGATTTTTTTGTGAAGTGCCTAACCAGCAGGAAAATAGACCTAGTGCAGCCGCTGCGATGTACCCTGGAAAATAATTAGCGATCAGGCTTACGGAAATGCCTGCCACTAAAATAATCCCCCCCAAAACTTGTAGGTTTTTAGCATTATTTTTTCTGCCTATAATACCTTGATGAATAGACTTAGTGTTTGCAAAAAATATCCCCATCCAAACACTATTGTAAATAACAAATAGTACCAGTAGCATCAGTGACAGGTGTGTAGCAATAATAAAATTCATTAGTTGTGGAAACAAAATGCCAATGAACAGGATGCTGAATATGAGCAGAATGGCGAGTAATATGAAGTAGGGATTAATCCATGCCCATCGGTTTGCGGATGCGGGATATTTCAGTCGTTTATCAATCAAATATAAAAACTGTTTCGGCGTGAAAAATAGCATATTTTGACTGGAAATATCTGCGATCGCCTTCTGGAAAAATGGATCCGTGAATGCAAACTTTTTCTCGGTAATTGTAGCTGGATCGAACACAAACGGATGATTGCAATTTATACACTTACCTGAGTTGGTGGTACGATCGCTCAAATCATTATCGGTGTTACACTGGACGCATTTCATTCCCATTTCGGTTACTCCTGATTAATTTAGTACAACTTATGGATGGTCAGAAACCGGGTTTTTCCCTTGAATACTGCATTACAACCCAGATTCTGCTAAAAACCCGGTTTCTTTGGCTGTGATGCGAGTCTTTTATGAACGGGCAAGATGCCCGTTCCACAAGAGAATTTATTTGTTGTGGAACAGGCATCTTGCCTGTTCTTGAGAATGCTGTAACATCTCTAAAATATTTGCCCGTTTAACAAGATGGAATAGTCTTCTCGCTGTCGAATTAATCGATCGCCCTTAGCATCAATCAACACTTCAGCAGGGCGGGGACGATGCAGAAAATGCGACGACATCGCATAACCGTAAGCCCCACTATCCAAAATCGCGATCGCATCTCCAATTTGCAGTTTCGGTAGCCAACAATTGCGCCCCAAATAGTCCCGCGAATAAGTCGTGTTGCCGCAAATATCGGTTTGATATCGCGATACATCACCAGTTTCCCAAGTTGCGATCGCCCGATAGCCTCCGTGCACCGCAGGTACTGATAGATTTGATACAGTGGTATCGACTCCGACTATTTGCCGATCGCTCAACCACTTCACAGAAACTACTTTTGCTAGCAAAATACCACAACCTGCGATCGCCGATCGTCCCGGTTCAATTACTAACTCGATCGGGCGAGATAGGGCACTCAATCGTTCAGTAATCGCCGCCCCAAACTCCCCCCAGTCAAACACCGCACCGCCTCGATAGGGATAGCCAAAACCACCCCCAAAATCGAGAGTTCGCCAATCGGGTAACTGTTGGGCGATCGCAATTAGGCGATCGATTACTTGCGTAAAAGCAGCCGTGGCGTTAGTTCCAGTCCCCCGATAAAAATGCAATCCAGTGATGCTAAAACCGTGCTGCTGCGCTATTTCGTTGGCTTTTTCAAATTCAGCAGGATGCACTCCGATGCGGCTGTCTCCCGTCAATTCCGGTGAGTTGAGGCGCAGTCCAATTTCGGGACGGCGATATCCTCCTTGACTCCCGGAATATTCGCAGAAATCGCGGAGTTGCGACAGACTATCGAAGTTGAATCGATCGATCTTCCAATCAATCAGTTGCTGAATATCCACCCGGTTGAGGTTACTGCCCGTGTAGACAATGCGATCGCCCGAAAAACCCGCTTTCAGTCCCAAAAACACATCACCCGGTGTATTCGCGTGTAGCCCCCAACCAGCTTGTTCAATCAGTTGCAACAGAGCAATATTGCCGTTGGTGACGGTGGCAAAATGAAACTGCACGTGGGGATAGTCGATCGATCGCGTAATGTGTTCAAGGGTCTGATGGAGGCGATCGGCTTGATACACATATAAGGGTGAACCATAGGTTGACAAAAGTCGCTGGGCCATTGCTTCGGAACACGGTGGCGAATATGTTTTGGTTTCATTATTTAGCAGAGATTCAATCATAAGGAAGAAGTTCGGCAACGGATTATTTAACGAATGTAACGGATTGAAGGAAGTTCGGAATTGTATAAATTTTGTAGGGGCGGGTTCACTAACAATAATTGCCTGTAATCTACAATCTCATAAACCCGCCCTCCTCCACTGTCAACAGTCATCAGTCAACCGTTTTCGATATTTCCAAATGCGTTGCCCGATCGCAGGTGGCAACCAAAACACATGATCCAGCGATCGCCCAACCGGAATTTCGCCTAAAACCTCAGTACGCCATGCCTGCCACATCAGCAGCAACCAGAGATTATTGCCGATGTAGCGATCGCGCATCGCAACTCCAAGTTGTCCCGATAACATCGAGTCGGCCAAATGGGGCTGCCAGCAATTTTGCGATCGCAGTACATTCGGATTCAGCCGATCGCCGATCGCACCCCAAAACTCCCGGTAATACCAAACCTTCAACGGCACCCCCATCCCGCGCTTTTCCCGCCAGACAATTTCCGGCGGCAACCAACGTTCGGAGGCTTTTTTGAGGATGTATTTTTCGCACGCACCTTGCAGTAGCAGCTCGCCAGGGAGTTGAAACGTCCAGTCCGTGAGGTCCGGGTCGCAGAAGGGCGATCGCACCCACAAACCGCAAGCAAACCCCAATGCCGTTGCCCTCGGCTGGATGTTTTGCGCGCCTTTGAGCATCAGGGAAGCCCGCCGCAGTTTGGCTAGCAGAGAGGGACAGGTTTCGACGCCGATCGCATCTTGCAGGTAAATGCTTAAATCGTGGGATTGAATGCGATCGAGCATTTCGGACGAAAACATCTGTTTTTCATAGCCATAAAATCGCTGAAACGTCCGCAAATACTCCTGTTCAAAGGTTTCTTTGCCAGCCGGATGTTCTGCACTGTAAACTCCGTTAGCAATCAAAGGCTTGTTCGTCCATCCGGCAAATAGCTGATCGCCATTCTCGCCATTGAATACAACTCGCACGTCTTGCGCCGCCGCCTGTTTCAGCAAAAACAGCGGGGCGGTTGTGCCATCTCCGTAAGGTGCATCAAGGGCTTTGGCGGTTGGTCCGATCGCACCCAGGATCGCATCACCCGTCGCCGCCACTCGAATCAGCGGAATCCCGAAAAAGTCGGCAACCTGTTGGGCGTAGGGCAATTCGGAATAGGCTTCGACACCAAAATCGAGGGCGTAGGCGCGCACTTTTAGGCCTGCTTTCACTAGCAGCGCCGTCACCAGGGAGGAATCGATGCCGCCGGAGAGTAAAACACCGACTGGTTCGTCGATCGGCAAATCGGCCACTTGTCGATCGATCGCCTGTTGCAACAATCCTTGCAATTGTGCGATCGCCTCGTCTTCGCGCCGCAGTAATTGGGGCGCTTCTTGCCAAGCTGATATTAGCGATCGCACTTTTGGCAGATCGTTAATATCGGCGATTTCCCAAATTATCTCGGTTCCGGCTGCTACGGATGCAATTTGCTCGATCGCACTTAACGGTGTCGGTACATAGGAAAAACAAGCATAACTGTGAAGCGCGATCGCACTAATTTCAGGAGAATCAATCAGCCGTAGCAGCAATTGCATTTGAGTCGAAAACCAAATCGTTTCTGCCAACTGCATCCAGTAAAGCGGCACACGCCCAAACGGATCGCGCCCCAACCGTAGCTGTCCCGTTTCCACCCCAGCCCAAGCATCTCCCGGAAAATCCGTTGGTTGAAATCGCCCGCAAGCATTCAGCGTCACTGTGTCAGCCTTGAGAATTGATGCAGAGGCGATCGCCCACTGGGATAATTTGCCCGATCGGATGCGGTAATCGGGCACTAAACGGCTGAGCGTTTTTGTGCGATCTTCGTGTCCCCAATAACCGATGAAATGTGCAGGTTTTGCGATCGCGCCCATTAGATATCTCCAATAATCATTGTGGAACAGGCATCTTGCCTGTTCAAAACAGGCTTTTGGGAAGTATTAGATATCTCCAATAACCATTGTGGAACAGGCATCTTGCCTGTTCAAAACAGGCTTTTTTGGATAAGTCTATCTATTTCACCACGAAAGGTTCACTGCCGATCGCGCGCCCATCCAGAGACATCCGCACCTCCCAGTTTCCCGGCGGGGAAGCAGATCCGAGGTCATAAAAACAGTACGTATTCCAAACCGCAGTATCGATCGTGCGAGTTTGATACTTACTTTGATGAACAATGTTACCACTGGGATTAGTCCAGTCGCATTGTAGAGACAACTGATTGCCGATCGGAGCATTTTTCAACGTCACCTGGTAGTAGATGCGGGGATTGATTTGACGGTTGACTTGAGTTAGGCTATCACCACCTTTTTTCGATAGGGCAATCCTGTCTTCTGTGGCGACAACTTGAGCATTTTGCTGCTGTCGATTTTGCCCGAATAGAACGCCCATTGCGATCGCCGAAATCACAACTGCTGTCGAGGCGATCGCAATCCAACGATACCGTCGCTGCTGTTTTTCTAGGGCTTCCCGGCGGTGCATTTGGGCGATCGCATCTTCCAGAAGTTCATCGGGCAAATTCAACTCCCGTAAAATTTCTCTTACCTGATCCGGTGCCAATTCTAACTCCCGCTGCTGTGATAACTTGTCGATTTCAGCGACAACCTGTGCCAACTGAGTTTGAGTAAGTCGAGTTTCCATAAAGTTCTTTCCCAATCAAAATTAGATATATAACAATCATCTCTCTTTTCTCTGACTCAGTGCCCTCTGCGCTCTCTGCGGTTAAATATCCATATTATTCAATAAATAGCTCTCAAAGTCAAGTCATAAAAATCATAACCTTGACCTCATAAAAATCATATAAAAGCTATGGTAGGGTGCGTCGCCATCTACAATCTACAAGTTCCATTGAATATCTCACAGCGACGCACCCTACAAATTAGTGCGACACAATCAAATCCAGACTCGGAAATTCCTCTATTTTTTTATCAGTTAAATCCAATTTGCCTAAATCTATATTTTCCTGTTGGCGATTCAACCAAACTGCTTTTAATCCAGCATTTCTAGCGCCGCAATAATCTGCCTTGAAACTATCGCCAATATGTAACACATTTTCCGCAAGGCAATTATGTTTCTGCAAAGCAACAGTAAAAATTCGATAATCAGGTTTAGCCGCACCAACTTCAGTAGAAATTGTCACCGATGTGAAATATTCATCTAAATTGAGTGCTTTTAATACTGCATAAAGTCGCGAATCAAAATTCGAGACTACAGCTAATTCAATGCCTTGTTTCTGCCACCTATTTAATGCCGAAAATACGTCTGGATAGACAAACCAAGGTTCAGCGGTAGCAAAATGAGCGTAGAGTTCAGCAAAGAATTTGGGAAAGTCTGCAAATTGGTCAAAAACCCCTGCTATTTGAAAAGCATTCGCGGAAACTGCTAGCCACCATTCAAATTCTAGTTGGGGAATTTTTGCCGCTTCTATCCCTGGAAAAGCCATCGGACTTGAGTCTGCAAAACTCTGGAAAAATGCAGCATTTAACTCTTCACTCTTAACAATTACTCCAAAAGTCCGAGCTAATTTTTGGTACACTTCGCCGACACTACCGCGAACATCAAATAGTGTACCTGCGGCATCTAAAAAAATAACTTTTGTCACTGGTTATTGGTTATTTGTTATTGGTTATTTGTTATTTGTTATTTGTCAGATCCTTCGGCGGTTGAAACCGCTACTATACAAACAAAGTCCGCCTACGCGGACTAAGAAATACAGTTAACAGTTAACAGTTAACTGATAACAGTTAACAGTTAACAGTCAACAGTCAACAATTAACAATTAACTTTTAAGCAACTCTTGAATCGGCTTGCTAATCCAATTGAAACCAACTTTTACTTGATGGTCAAATGTTGGCATCCGATAGAGATAAGCTAAGCGACGAGCAATATGTGCTAATTGTCCATCCAGTTGAATTCCCAAACCAGAAAGAGTAGCATTGTCAATTCCCAATGTCATCATTTCTCCTAGTGGCTGATAGCGGAAAGGTAGCAAAGGCCGATCGCACAACGAAGCCCAAATGTTCCATGCGGTATAATCCGCTTGCTGGAAGGCTGTTTGGGCTGTGGTGGGGAGTTTTTGACCTGTTTCGTCGTGACATTCCGCTAAGTCTCCCAAGGCAAATATGTCTGGATGGTCGATAATTTGCAATGTGGGATTAGTGATTAATTGACCGCGTTGGTTTTGTTTGAGGGGAAGCGATCGCACTGCTTGACTAACTTGCGTTCCTACAGTCCACAATACTATGTCTACGGGGAGAACATCTAATTGTCCTTTGTAAAGTAAGGAAATGGTGTCGGACCCGATCGCCTCTACAGCAGTTTCTAGGTCAATCCAGACCTGCCGTTTTTCTAAGACTTTGGTAGCACTTTCGCGGTTAAACTCCGGTGATGTCCGCAGAATCGTGTCGCCTTGTTCGATTAATCGCACGCGACCTTTGTCTCCGAGGCGATCGGCTAATTTACAAGCTAATTCTACTCCCGAATAACCAGCACCAACGATCGCAATCCGAATTTTGTCGGTTTCTTTGGCTTCTAAAAATCGCAGTCGTTCTTCTAGGCGGTAAGCATCGTCGAGACTGCGGAACGAGTAAGCATATTCAACCGCACCTTTGACCATATCTAGCGGAGTTTCGCCACCCAAAGCTAACACAAGGCGATCGCACTCAAACTCTGGCCCATCGTGTAACTGTACTCGTTTTGTTTCCACATCAATGCCAGAAACAGTGCCTTGACAAAAGCGCACACCCGTGTTTTCCAGAAGTTCGACAAACGGTGGCGCAATTTCCCAAGTTTGCAGTTCGCCAGTAATGAGTTCGTACAGCAGCGGAACGAACAAAAATCGATCGCGCTTATCGACAAGCACAATTTCGGGTTTTTCGGCTTTGGAGAAGGGTAACTGACTCAAGCGCAGGGCTGTGTAGAGTCCGCCGAAGCCTCCGCCGAGAATGCAAATCCGTGGTTGTTGTTGAGTCATGGTGTTTTGAGGGGCGATCGGTTTTTGGCAACTTATCTCATTTTGACATTCTCACCGGGCTGAAGCCACGGTGATTCTAAACATCACTGTTTAGGCTTCCTCTTTCGGCGATCCGACTTATTTAAAAGAGTTTCCTCATTCAAACTCTTGTCGATATCTCCAGAGGCGTTTGAGGTTTCCGTGTGCCCCACGGTACGCAATCCAAGTTCTAATATGTTGCGAGCGGCGTTCCAATCTCGGTCTAAAACGAATCCACAATGTGGACAAATATGTGTTCTTTGACTTAATGACTTTTTCGCCACTTTCCCACAACTAGAACAATTTTGACTTGTATAGTGTGGCGGTACTGCAACAGTTGCCACCCCAAACACTTTGCCAAAATATTCAATCCAATTTCTAAAAGCTGTCCAAGCCGCATCTGATATCGACTTGGATAGCTTTTTGTTTTTGACCATGTTACGCACCTGCAAGTCTTCATGGGCTACCAAGTCGTTAGACTGGACTACGCACCTTGCTAATTTCACAGCAAAGTCTTTACGCCGCCTGCTTACCTTGAGGTGTTTTCTACTTAAACGATTTCGAGCCTTAGCTCTATTTTTAGAACCTTTCTGCGTTCTAGAAAGTCTACGATTAAGCTTTTTTAACGATCTTTCGGACTTTCTTAGATGGCGCGGGTTCTCTACAGTATTACCGTCAGAGTCCGTGTAGAAATGAGTTAGCCCTACATCCAAGCCGATTGTTTTTCCGGTCGGCTCCCGCTTTTCGTTTCGTTCAGCGTCAATACAAAATTGCACGTAGTAGCCATCGGCTCGACGAACTACGCGCACTCGTTTAACTTGACTTAGCTGATAGAAATGTAGGTCACGAGTTCCCCATAATTTAAAAATTCCGGCTTTAAATCCATCAGTGAAAGTTATATTCCGTCGGTCTTCAGAAAGCTTCCACCCACAGGTCTTGTATTCAACAGAACCGTGCGTTTCATGCTTTTTGAAGCGCGGAAAACCTTTCTTTCCTGGTTTTGCCTTCTTGCAGTTGTCGAAGAATCGTGCAATCGCTGACCCAGCTCTTTCAGCAGAAGCTTGCCTTGCCATTGAGTTGAGCTTACTGGCCCAAGGAAATTCTTTGGCAAGAACTACGCAATAAGCGCTTAAGTCGTAGCGACCTACCCCTGGGGTATCCATCCAGTACCTGATGCAGCTATTACGAATGAAGCGAGCAGTACGAATGGCTTCGTCTAGCCGTTCGTACTGCTCGCTTTTCCCTTCTAGCTTGGCTTCAAATACTAACATTTACGTCGAGTGAGTGAATATAAAGACTATAACAGAGTTCTGGAGAAATTAAAGCCGTCCTATAAGGACGGGGCTTTAGACCCAGCTTTTTGGTAACGAGATGGGGAGATAGGTAGATGGGGAGATGGGGAGATGGGTAGGGATGCGGCAATGCTGTGTCCTCGGCTACTAATAATCAATAACTAATAGCGACTATAGCAATCCTAAATCATTTGCGTAATTATTGTAGGGGCTCTTGGCCCCGTGGTTGCCCGATTTCAATCGCCGAATGACTTATTAAACAAAACAAAAATCTGCTGACAAAAATGTTTGAGTTTTTGCGCCGACTCCGCCGCAGGTTCAGTTTTGCCGAGAAAACTCCAATTTTCCACCGTCGAAAACCGCCACTGCTGACCACTATGATCGTAACCAGCGGCCTCAACTCCGATCGCACGACGGTCTCCTTCCACCGGATCTTGATAAAATCGGATTTGAATCAAAATGCTGCGGCTTTGCAACAAGCGGCTTCTACCAGGAAAATGAAAGCCAATGTCGATCGAATCAGGATCGACAAGTTCCCTAGTATCCTGGTCATTCATCCAAGGTTTCAAATCAACTTTCGCATCCGGGAATTCAGACTTGAATAAATTAACAACCGCAGCAATTTTGCTCGTAAGTTCTATATTTTTGGCTTGTTCGGCAGCATTCACTGGCTAAACTCCTATCAAATAAAGTTATTACACGATTTAGCTAATAATGTAACCGTATACTGCCGAATATAAACTGTGAACAGCGGACTTTTTCAAAGATAATTAGACATTGACAAATTTTAAAATTCATGTTATTCACTCTTAGTCCGCGCACGCGGACTTTGTTCGTGTAGACGCGGTTTCAAGAGACTGTTGGCGAATGTCTGAGGGGTTTCACCCATCAGACATCGCCGTCCTGAA
>NZ_NXIB02000076.1 GCF_002412335.2 Tychonema bourrellyi FEM_GT703 | reverse complement strand
TGTCAAGAACAGGCAGGATGCCTGTTCCACAATAATTATGGGAGATGTCTATTAGACATCTCCCAAAAAGCTTGTCAAGAACAGGCAGGATGCCTGTTCCACAATAATTATGGGAGATGTCTATTAGTCAGTAGTCAGTAGAGCAGCAGAATCACTGATGGCTGAGATATACTTAATCATGAACTGGTTTAAGGCGGAGATTCTCGTGTCTATTTTACAAGTAAAATTGCCAATTCATGAAACGTTTCAGTCTACTGTTCAAGGCGAAGGATTTTGGACTGGCACTTTAGTAGATTTTATTAGATTGGCAGGCTGTCCCGTCGGTTGTCCGTGGTGTGATACGGGTTATGCGAATGGGGGTAAAGGTTTGCCGATAGTGCCGAGGTCGATCGCACAATTGCTAGCTCAGTTGCAGTCTCCCAGAGTTGTCATCACTGGCGGTGAACCTTTCATTCACAGGGATTTGCCTGAGTTAGTTGAAGCTTTGTTAGCAGCCGATAAGCAGGTTAGCATCGAAACTTCCGGTGCTTACTGGCTGGATATTTCACCGCTGGCTTGGATCACTCTTTCTCCTAAAGAACACGTCAATCCTAAATATCCTGTAAAAGAGCTTTTTTGGACGAGATCTAATGAAATTAAGTTGGTGGTTAGCACTGGCGAAGAAGTTGAATTTTACCACAATCATTTGGCAAATAATGTGAATATACCTGTTTTTTTGCAGCCGGAATGGAACTCAAAAATTTCAGTTATTCCGATTATCTTGGAATTGCTGAAACAAAATCATAGTTACAGGTTATCTTTGCAAACTCATAAGTTTATTGGTGTGCAATAATTATCCAATTATTGCCCGAAAACAATATGTGGAAATATGTGCTAAAATTAAAGTGGCAATTTATGATAATCTGAACATAATGGAAACAACGACGGAAACCCCAATGGGAAAAGTGATCGCAACCCTAGTAATTACGAATCGGCTGGATGAAGGAAAAGCAGAAGATGGTCTGATTCCAATCGAGCAAGTCAGGTCTGTTACTCTAGAAAATGTTCTAGTGGATACAGGCGCGACTACTTTATGTTTACCTAAAGATGTCATTGCTAGACTTGGTTTGAAAATTCTCAAGCAAGTGGTTGTGGAGACTGCAACTGGCATTAGTGAGGCGAGGATTTTTCGGGATGCTTCGATTTTTCTGTGCGGGCGCGAAGGGACTTTTGAGTGTCTGGAATTACCAGAAGGGAAAACGCCACTTTTGGGCGTGATTCCGATGGAAGCGCTGGGAATTGAAGTGGATTTGAAGCATCAAAGATTGAAAGTTTTGCCCGACGGGCCGACGGAAACTTATTTGACAATTCTTTAATGTTAATATCAATTGAGGTAAGTAAACATTATGCAGTTTACTGTGCAGAATTCCTTAATAAGTCTGGGTTGTGGGGTTTCTGTCAGATTCAACTGTGCAGTAAATCTAAAATCTAAAATCTAAAATCGACTAAGTTTGGATGCCACCTATTCCAAAGGCAGCGCTAAGATGGTTAAGCACTGTTTTGCACTACTCCCATGTCCCAACGCGCCGAAACCTCAAACAGCCAGCCAAGTGCATCCCGCAACGGGCATAATATGACGACTTCTAACTCTAATAACCAAAATACGATTCGGGTTCGGGGTGCGAGACAGCACAACCTGAAAAATATTGATTTGGAACTGCCGCGCGATCGCCTTATAGTTTTTACAGGTGTGTCCGGTTCTGGTAAGTCTTCCCTCGCTTTCGATACAATTTTTGCTGAGGGACAGCGCCGCTATGTGGAGTCTCTCAGCGCCTACGCGCGCCAGTTTTTGGGACAGTTGGATAAACCGGATGTGGATGCGATCGAGGGCTTGAGTCCGGCTATCTCGATCGACCAAAAATCAACTTCTCACAACCCCCGATCGACTGTCGGCACTGTTACAGAAATTTACGATTATCTCAGATTGCTCTACGGCAGAGCTGGAGAACCGCACTGTCCGATTTGCGATCGTTCGATTGCGCCGCAGACAATTGATGAAATGTGCGATCGCGTCATGGCACTCCCCGACGGCACTCGCTTTCACCTTCTGGCACCAGTTGTGCGGGGAAAAAAAGGCACTCACCGCAAATTATTGTCGAGTTTAGCCGCAGAAGGATTTAGTCGCGTCAAAGTTAACGGCGAGATTTTAGAACTTTCGGAAAATATCGAATTAGATAAAAATCATACGCACAACATCGAAATAGTTGTTGACAGGTTAATTAAAAAACCGGGTTTAGAAGAACGTTTAGTTGATTCTTTGGGAACTTGTCTGCGCCATTCTGAGGGAATTGCGGTAATTGAAGAATTACCAACCGATGAAAATTCTGAACCAAATCCGCCGATCGTCTTTTCCGAAAACTTTGCGTGCCCAGAACACGGGGCAGTAATGGAGGAACTTTCGCCCCGGTTATTTTCGTTTAATTCGCCCTACGGTGCGTGTCCGAACTGCCACGGTTTGGGGAGTTTGCGGACGTTTGCGCCGGATTTGGTGGTGCCGGATGTGAAAGCGCCGATTTATTGTGCGATCGCCCCTTGGTCTGACAAAGACAATTCTTATTATCTCTCTTTGCTGTGCAGCGTTGCAGATAATTGTGGCTTTAATATTGACACTCCTTGGCATCGCTTGCGCCCCGAACATCAGCAGATAATTTTGTATGGAAATGAGGAAAAGAGAACCGCAGAAAATAAGAAACTGGACACCAGTTTCACGGATTTAAGGAGAGATTTCAAGGGTGTAATTTCGATGTTGCAGCGTCAGTATGAAGATACCGGTTCCGATCTGATTAAGCAGAAGTTGGAACAGTATCGGGTCGATCGATCTTGCGAGGTTTGTCACGGTAAGCGATTGAAACCAGAGGCACTTTCGGTGCGGTTGGGACAGTACGGAATCGTGGATTTAACCAGTATTTCGATTCGCGAATGTCGGGAACGAGTAGATAATTTGGGATTGAGCGATCGGCAATTTCAAATATCCGATTTAGCCCTGAGAGAAATCAAAGCCAGACTGCAATTTCTCCTTGATGTCGGGTTAGATTATTTGACCTTAGACCGGGCCACCATGACCCTTTCTGGCGGAGAAGCACAGCGAATTCGACTGGCGACTCAAATCGGTTCCGGTTTGACGGGAGTGCTTTATGTTTTGGACGAACCCAGCATTGGTTTGCACCAAAGAGACAATTTCCGACTGCTGCAAACTTTAACAAAGTTGCGAGATTTAGGCAATACTTTGATTGTAGTAGAACATGATGAAGAAACAATGCGATCGGCAGATCATATTGTCGATATCGGCCCCGGCGCAGGCGTACACGGTGGGCGAATCATATCCCAAGGAAGTTTAGAAGACTTGCTGGCGGCTGAGGAATCTTTGACTGGCGCATATTTGTCAGGAAAGCGAGTCATTGAAACCCCGAATGAAAGGAGAAAAGGCAATGGCAAATCCCTCTCAATTAAAAATGCTCGTCGTAACAATTTAAGAAATATCAATGTCGAAATTCCCCTGGGAAAACTTGTCTGTGTTACAGGAGTTTCCGGTTCTGGAAAATCCACACTAATCAATGAATTACTGTACCCATCGCTGCAACACTACCTCACCAAAAAAGTTCCTTTGCCACCAGATATGGATGCGCTCAAAACAAAAGGCGAACGCTCTATAGAGGATGTGGTTGATAAGGTAATTGTCATCGATCAATCTCCCATCGGCCGCACTCCGCGTTCTAATCCCGCTACTTACACGGGAGTCTTTGATGTGATTCGGGATTTGTTTGCCGAAAGCATTGAAGCCAAAGCCAGGGGTTACAAAGCTGGACAGTTTTCTTTTAACGTGAAAGGGGGAAGGTGCGAAGCTTGTGGCGGTCAAGGTGTGAACGTGATTTCGATGAATTTTCTGCCGGATGTTTACGTGCAGTGCGAGGTTTGTAAAGGTGCGCGCTACAACCGGGAAACGTTGCAAGTGAAGTACAAAGGCAAGTCAATTTCTGATGTTTTGAACATGACAGTGGAGGAAGCTTTGGAGATGTTTAAAAATATTCCCAGGGCGGCCATGAGACTGCAAACTTTGCTTGATGTTGGTTTGGGTTACATTCAGTTGGGACAGCCCGCACCGACGCTTTCTGGTGGGGAAGCACAGCGGGTAAAATTGGCAACGGAATTGTCGCGCCGCGCTACTGGGAAGACACTTTATTTAATCGATGAACCGACGACTGGTTTATCTTTTTATGACGTTCACCATTTGTTAAATGTGTTGCAAAGATTGGTAGATAAGGGGAATTCAATTTTGGTGATCGAACACAATTTGGATGTGATTCGGTGCTGCGATTGGGCGATCGATTTGGGGCCAGAAGGTGGAGATAAGGGCGGTGAGATTATTGTGGCGGGGACGCCGGAGGATGTGGCGGCAAATTCTCGTTCTTATACTGGGAAATATTTGCAAGCGGTTTTGCAGCAGCATCCTTTGGGGGAGGCTGTAGCTGTTAGTTAATACTAACAGGAATTACGCAATTATCATAGGTGCGTCAGATATTTAAACTCTTAATAATAGTTTAAGAAACTCACCTGACGCACCCTACAATTAAAATACTCGAAGGGTGAACCCCAGAAAACAGTAGTCAAGCATCAAGATAGCTTATTAATAAATTACAAATCTCTTCCGTTAACGGTATTTTTGTTTCTATTTCTAGCCAAAGGTATTGACCAAAAGGATTATTTTCTAAAAACACATATTCATTGTTGGGAGTCACAATAAAATCCATCGCCCCATATAATAGTTTTTGCTCCTCCAAAAATTCGATGCAGAATTTTTCTATTTTTACCGGTAGTTCAAAGATAGAATGTGGATTCATTTGAGTATGGAGCCGCCAATCAATTTTGGTTTCTTCATTTGCTTGTGAATCAATTTTAACGGCAAATACTTTTTTCCCAATAATGGTAATCCTTAATTCAAAAGCTTTTTCGATATATTCTTGCAATTGAGTAGGTGATAAAGAAATGTTTTTATAGAATTTATAAAAATCATCTTTGCCAATCTTTCTTGACGCTATTCCTTGATTGATACCGTTGATCGTTACATTTCCAGTATAAATGCTTTTAACTAAAACCTCTTCTCCGCACTCTATAAAAAACTCTTTGGCTGTTTCTGGCTGTGTTGTTATAAGTGTTTTGGGAATTTTGACACCGTATTTATTGGCCAGTAAAAGTTGTTGAAATTTAACTTTAGCTTTATTTGCGATAAATGGATCATTTATCCATTTTATACTGGGTATAGAGTATAGTATATTGACAAAAGCCTTTGTTTCTGAAGCTATAAACTGTTCCTCTGTAGATTCAGCAATTTTACCAAAAAAATCAAAGTCAGGTTTTCTCAACCATGCTACTTTTAGTTTGGCTAAATTTAATATTCTACCAAGCTCGTCATTAATCTCTCCATTCCATAAACCATTTTCATCAATGTAAAGATTTACCTGATATTTCCGAAGCAAATCTTCTGAATTTAACCTAAAAACTTCAACACCTTTTTTATGTAGTTTTCTGATAACTTCATCAGTGTGTGTATCCTGCTTGTTCGTAAAAATTAATATCATATTTTAATTTGTAATCTCGTTTTGGTGTGATGAATCAGATGTGTTGGTTAATTGATCTTTCTGCGGTATCCAAATCAGGATTTTACTACTTACGATAGCGAACAGCCTAAAGCGGTACGATAGAATGCTTCGCACCCTACCGTACCGTATAATACATCTTATTTTATGCAGAAAGCCATGATAACGGTCTCCACCTAATGCAAATTTCAGCTTTAAGTATCAGATTGCTTCGTATCATCGTCATGCGGCAGAAGACCGCACCTTGTATTACTATATGTCAATGAAGTACCAGCATATATAGCAATATTCGATGTTTGAGTTTCCGGATCATAGGATTGTTTTAGCATCTCTGAATCCTGAATGGCTTGATCATACAATGCTGGGTCTAGTTTCTCGACAAAATTTAGAGTGAAAGGCACTGAACTTGCAGGTCTATCCAAAGTTTGTGTTTTCATGGGATTGATTCTGAAATATTGGTCGATTTTTCAGATTGTAATTGATAGGATTTAGATTAGAGTGGCATTTAGTAGGAAAATTGATATAGTGGGATTTGGTGTGATATAGTGGGATTGGGTGGTGCTGTTTGATTACTTCTTTACACAACTTAACTTTTAGTGGCAAAAAGTGGGTTTTGGTGGCTAAACTAAAAAGATTGAGTGAGGTTAAAAATATATGGACGTTAAAGAATTGTCAAAATGGACTGATGAACAGGTATTCGCTAAAACAGGACAACATCTTGATTCTTTACACAAATCTATATTAGAAAGTGTTTTACAACGTCAAAGTTTTCATAAAATTGCGGGAAATAATGGTTATAGTTACGATCATGTTAAAAAAGAGGGAGCAAAATTATGGAAACTTCTCTCCGCTGTTTTTTCAGAAGAGATTGAACAAAAGAATGTTCGTTCTATTTTAGAAAATCAAGCTGGTTCTACTATCTACAGTTTTGGTAATTCTTCGTTGATTATTAGTAATCATAACATTAATAAAAATCATGTTAATATTTGTAGAGAAAATCCTCAATCTTTAGAGGATATAGAAAAGCGATCGCCCTCTTCCCAAGTCCAAAATCAACTCCCAATCATTTATCTAACAACAGCACCAGAATTAAACTATAATTACGGGCGTAATTCAGAAATTCATACTCTTAAAGAATGGATTTTAGAAGATAAGACTAGATTAATTACAATTTATGGATTGAGTGGTATCGGAAAAACAGCTTTAACCCTGAAATTAATCTCAGAAATTAACACACAATTCGATTATATTATTTATCGCAGTCTTGAGCATTTGCCTAAACTGATCGACCTTAAAGATGAACTTAAACAGTTTTTTTCTCAATCCCACGCAACTCCATTACCAGAAATAATAGATTATTTTCGTTCATCTCGTTGTTTAGTAATCCTTGATGACGTGCAGAATATTTTTAAAACTGGTAACTTCGCGGGTCAGTATTTAACAGACTATAAAGATTATTGTAAATTTTTTCAGCAAATTGCTACCTTATCTCATCAGAGTTGTTTAATTTTAATTAGTTGGGAAAAACCTGGAGAAATAGAGACTTTAGAAAAAGAAAACAAACACACAAGAGTATTACAAATTCAAGGATTAGGAGAAGAAGCAAAAGAAATCTTGAGACAAAAAGATTTACAAGATGAGGAAAAATGGGAGAAATTAATAACACTATATCAAAGTCATCCGGCTTGGTTAAATATTATTTGCTCAACAATTATAGAATTCTTGAACGGGAGCGTTTCCCTTTTTCTGACAGATGAAAATGAGTTGTTTTTAGGTGATATAGAAACCAATTTAGAATCGCAGTTAGAGCGGTTATCAGAATTAGAAAAAAATGTGATAAACTGGTTGGCCAATCAAGATGAACCGATAGATATTTCCCAAAAACCTGCTAATATGGAAGTATCTCAAGCTAAATTTATGCACATTCTACAATCTTTAACCAGACGCTGTTTAGTAGAAAAAGTTCCCAGAAAAGAGCCAGCAAAATTTCAGCTAAATTCTATTTTTAAAGCACATATTAAGAGTGATTTTTAGGAAAATAAGTTAATAACTGATATTAAAATATTTACATATAAATAATTTGTTAATCTGCACCCCGATTTTGATGATCCTTTCGATAGATCACAAAGACTTCTGCGCGTCAAGGGAGATTTGGGAAGTCTGATACCAACTCCGTGAAGGCAAATCTAACTCGATCAACCATGCGTTGCAACCTTCTCTTCTGCCAATGCTCTTGCTAGTACAGAAGCAGCCTCAAAAGAATCATGCAACCCTTGACTAGCGGGTGTTCCTCCATCACTCAATGGTACTAAACCAGATTCCTTCAGCAATTCAGCTACTAGGAAATGGAGTAGCAATAGCTTCTCGGCGTGAGATAATTCTTTAAGAAGAGGAACAAGTTCAGTAAAAGGCATAAAGCTTTTAGGATAAGTTATAGATGTGTATATTGTAGGGCATTAAGTTTACACCTGCTTATTTACAATCCAACTCGTGAGGCGATCGACCAATGGATAGACTAAACGAATACCGCAAAATTGTTTGTGACTTTCTCGAAGACTTTGCTAAAAATGACGCAAATGCTCAGTTAATCTTCGATACTGCCTACAGCACAGTAAACTGAGAGCAACCCCATTAACCCCAATTAAACTATGCCACGCTGGTTCAATACCGCAGGCCCCTGTCGCGAAGACATCCACTATCTGCTCCCTGCTACCCGTCGCCTCCCCAACCTAGAGCGACTGATTGCTCAGCAGAACTATTTCGTCATTCATGCACCCCGACAAGTGGGTAAAACCACGGCGATGCTAGCTTTAGCCAAACAACTCACCGATAGCGGAAAATACACCGCTGTCATGGTTTCGGCGGAAGTCGGTGCACCTTTCAGTCAAGATATCGGCGGTGCAGAAGATGCCATTCTGGGCGCTTGGCGAGATAACATTGCTTTTCGTCTCCCACCCGAATTGCAACCGCCAGACTGGACAAGTATACAGTCGGGACAGAAAATTCGGGCAGCTTTACAAGCTTGGGCGGAGTCTTCCCCTCGTCCTCTGGTAATTTTTATTGATGAAATTGACGCACTGCAAGACCTTGCTTTGATTTCTATCTTGCGTCAACTGCGCGATGCTTATCCAAATCGTCCTAAAGCTTTTCCTCAATCCGTTGGCTTAATCGGTTTGCGGGATGTTCGGGATTACAAAGTCGCTGCGGGTGGTAGTGACAGACTCAATACTTCTAGTCCGTTTAATATTAAAGTGCGATCGCTCACTTTACGCAATTTTAATGCCGAAGAAGTGGCCGAACTCTACGCACAACATACGGAAGATACGGGACAAGTTTTTACACCAGAAGCAACAGCTTTAGCGTTTGAATTGACTCAGGGACAGCCTTGGTTGGTGAATGCGCTGGCTAAGGAAATCGTAGAAGAGTTAGTTACTGATGAATCGATCGCAATTACCACCGAACATATTTTAGAATCTAAAGAAATTATAATCAAACGCCAAGATACGCACTTGGATAGTTTGGCAGAACGACTGAGAGAAAATCGAGTTAAAGCGATTATTGAGCCCATGCTAGCAGGTTTGGAACTGGGAAATGTGCCCAATGATGATATTCAATTTTTAATTGATCTTGGTTTGTGTAAGATGGATAGTCAGGGTGGATTAGCGATCGCCAACCCAATTTATCGCGAAGTTTTGCCCCGTGTATTAACTGTAACACCAATGGCTTCATTGCCACAAATTGCACCGAGTTGGTTAACGGCCCAGGGGAAATTAGACACTCAGGCTTTACTGAAAACTTTTATGGCATTTTGGTTACAGCATGGCGAACCCTTGCTCAAAAGTGCTTCCTATCCTGAAATTGCGCCTCATTTGGTGCTGATGGCGTTTCTGCATCGGGTGATTAATGGTGGGGGAACTTTGGAACGGGAATATGCGATCGGGCGCGATCGCATGGATCTATGTTTGCGTTACGGTGAGGTAACATTGGGAATTGAACTGAAAGTTTGGCGGACTAAAAAAGCTGACCCTCTGAGTAAAGGTTTGGAACAGTTAGATGGATATCTGGCTAGATTGGGACAATATTCAGGTTGGTTGGTAATATTCGATCGCCGCGAGAATGCACTGGAACTGGAAGAACGGTTGAAAACTGAGATTCATAATACTCCAATGGGGCGATCGGTTACAGTGATTCGGGCTTGAAGTTCAATATTAACTATCTTGAATTGTGGGAGACATTGCCATATTTTGTGCTTGTTTCTGCATGAATTCAATATCGGACAGCAACCAAGTACGGGGCCCACTGCACTGATGAGCAATTAACAGTCCCCAAAGTCCCTTCGCTGTTAAAATTGGGACTACTAAATTAGCGCGTATTTTTATACTACGCAGGAACTCTCGGTGACATTGATGAAGTGGCTCTAGTTCAATATCTGCAATTGCTCTAACTCTACCACCTTCGTACAAAGCAGCATATTCATCGTTAAAACACTCGTCAGCCCCGGTGGAACCCAAAATTGATAGTTCGATCGCACTTAACATCTCGCAGGTCACTTGACCCTGCCACTTTCTGTAAAAATGATACAGTACAGCGCGATCGCTCTGCAAGACTTCTCGAATTTCGGATAGGGATTTTTCAATTAATACATCACGCTTGAGACGATTTGTCAAGCCGTTAGCAATTTTTTGTAGGCGATCGTCAGACATGGTATTAATGCTTTAGATGGGTCCGATCACAGGATAGCGTACCTGAGTTTTTCTGGGATCGCGATCGGCTGTATGGCGATCTGGATTTGGTCATGAATTTTAGCGTATATTTCGTAAATAACCTTTCCTTCAGTTTGTTGCGATCGCATATTATTAGGTAATAAATGATGATATCAGACATCTCTGAAGCGCAGCAGCAAAGAAATTACCGCATAATTGTCTGGGCACTGATTTTTTTGACCCTGCTGGGACTAGCATTCCGCCTTTATTTGGCATGGCGCACCAACCAAACTCTCCCCGATACCCCCGCCCGTCTCAGAGGTGATGAACCGGGCTATGAACGTTTCGCATACGATCTGCTGAACGGTTATTTTTTTGAAAGACCAGGCCGGACGCCAGTTTATCCCTTTTTTGTGGCTGGATGCTATGCAATTTTTGGTCGTTCTCCTGCATCTGTAGTTTACATACAAGCTTTTTTGGGGGCGACAACCATACCGCTAACTTTTATCCTGGCACGCCGTTTTACTGGCCCTCAAAGTTCCTTAGTAGCTGCTGGATTAATTGCGCTGCATCCCTCCCTCATTTTAAACGGGCGAATGGCCATTCGCCCCTACGCACCCAACGCCAGGAATTTAAATGCCGAACAGCTTAGGCAATTGGCAATTAATTGGTAGTTGGCAATTGGTAGTTGCCAGTTAGTCATGAGTTATTAACCCAGTGTTCTCTAAAACAACAATTCGGAATTTTACGATCGCCCTTTTAACTGCCCTGATCCTTGAGTTGTGCAGCCCGATCGCAATTTTTGCTCAAAACATCGAAACAATTAAATTCTCCGGCACTGCTGCGGGCGTTAGCACTCGCTACATTGGTGCTGTTGAGGGCAATATCAATTTTGACCTCAAAGATTTGCAAGATTTGGGAATTAACACATACCGCATTTACGGCGGGATGTCTCGATGGGAGCCCGAAGACGATGATGGTAAATACGGGTTGCCGTCTATTGAGCAAATCAAGACAAATCCCAAGATAATTAATTGGGCACATTGGGATAAGATGATGACGAATCCACCCAACGGTAGCGATTATTGGTGGTCGGGAAAACCTGGTACGGTTTGGAAAGGCAATGCTAAGACTATTTTTAATAGTCTCAAACAAGCTAAGATTCGCCCAGTTGTAAGTATTAGGAATGTGGACAATAGCTGGAGTCCGAGTTGGGCTCTGCAACTGAATCCGCCCCGCAATCAAGAAGATTGGAATGAATGGTGGGAACACGTTTTTGCTACGGTTTATTGGCTAAATGTTCGCAATGACTACGGCGTTGATGATTGGGAAATTCACAATGAGCCGGATAATCGCGAACAGGGTTGGGGTGGGACTAGGGCGGATTATTTTGAATTGGTGAAAGTGGCAAAAGATGCGATCGACTTTGTTTACAAAACTTATTTGCCTTCGCGCACTTATCATATCCACGGCCCGAAAACCGTAGGCGGCAGCAATTGGCCTGCTGTTGCTTTGCAGGAAATACCCAATTATTTCGATATAGTCAATGTCCACAACTATGATGCAGATATTTCTAACTACACCCGCAAAGTTCACGGCTGGATGAACGGTACTGTTCGGGTTGACTCTCCGCTTTGGCTGGGGGAATGGGGAAGTTACGAGATTAGCTACAGCGATTTGTCTTTAGCTTTAAATTTGATTAAGAATTTGATTCGAGGTTCCCAACCGGGGGATAATTATGTTTACGGCAGTCACATATTCTGTTTGTACGACTGGGGAAAACCCGGAGTCGCAGAAGGCTTGCTGGGTAGTGACGGAAAACGGCGCGCGGGCTACTATGCTTTGCGGATGGGAATTAGGGCTTTGCAGGGGGGGAAATCTACTTTTTTTCCGATCGCTAATAGTGCTAATTTAATGGCAGTTGCGACTAAAGATGCTAACAATCATGTTTATCTGCTGGCTGTCAATGACCAACCAAAATCTTACACGGTCAATGCCGATATTTCGGCTTTGCTCAAAGTCGGAAAAGGCACTGTGCGAGAGTTTAGTTCTAGGGCGATGGATGAGGTTGTTGGCAACTTAGCCCTGAAGGATGGCAATGCCACTTTTTCGGTGGCGGGAAATAGTGCTGTTTTAATCAAGTTTCAGTAAATGAATTAAAAATAAAATTGTTTGGCTAAAAGTTGCTATAATAAGCGGTTATCTCAAAATCCCCTATGCCCATACAAGATTTATTCACAATTGAACAGAAAGTTAATACAATTGGTGTTGTGGCATATAATCAAAAAATCATGGATTTTAAGCAAATTGTTACCGCATAAGTTCCTAGTACCCAAATTTTTAGTGTGACGCCGACTACCAGATCCCTCAGCATCTATTTGCAGCGGGCAAATATCTGAATTTTTATATGTCGCCGTTTTCTAACAAATATCACTCCTATTCCCCCTGATGTTTATTCCCTCTCTCAATCAGGTAATTAACCGCAATCCGCTCATTGTCACGCCTCAGACGCCCATAGAAGAGGCGATCGAACTCATGAGTCGTACAGGGGCTAGTTACGTGCTAGTGCTAGAGCAGCGCGGGAATTTTCAACGAGAAAGTTGGACGAATGGGCATTCAGCACTAGCACGGAAAAATTTAGGTTTTTATGATAACGTACCGCGTCCGGTGCACTCGGAATTAAAGGGGCGCAGTTTCAAAGGCTCAAAACCGACCTATCCCGCGGACGGGCCAGTGCTCGGTATCATTACAGAACGAGATATTGTACAGCTAAATTCGATCGGCGCTTCTTTGAAAGGATTTGCGATCGAACAAATCATGATCAGAACCGTTACTGTAGCCAAAGAATCGCAAATTCCCGACATTTTTGCCTTGGGAAGCCTGTTGGAAAAAAACCAAATTGGTCACTTGCCCATCGTCAGTGAAATTGACGAACTTGTCGGTATAATTAGCACTCAAAGCTTGCTGCAAATGTTACAGGAGGCGGGAAACTCGAAACAAAAAGCAGTTAGTAGCGCTTCGCCACCTCAAACGTTATTGGCACCTCCTCCGCCCGTGCCAAATTTGCATCCAAAATTAGAGTTACCAGCTCACTCAATTAAACTTTATCAAATCCCTCGCATCGCTGCCTCACGAATTATTCATGCTCCTGTAACTTCTTCGGTTCGCTACTTGGCGCAATTGATGTTCAGAAACAATGTTAACTATGTATTGATCACCGAAACCGCTGAACAAAATTCGACGGAAACAGCTCACAATTCAAAAATTACAAACAACAACTCTCAAAAACTGGTTGGAGTGGTAAGTACCCGCGATATCGTACTGTTGCAAGCACTGGGAATAGACTCTAACCAAACTACAGCGGGAACGATTTGTAGCAGTCCCCCAGCTCTGGTGCGGCCTTACCAAACCTTGGAAGCAGCCATCGCTCTTTTGCAAAAAACTTGCTGCCAACTGCCTTTATTAGTTGTCAACGAAAATGGTCACCCGATCGGTATTGTCAATCCTAAAACTATCCTATTGCAAGCGCTGGATTCAAAATCTCTGCATTCGGGTTTAATCGCTTTACAGCGCCAGCTAGAATCTACCACCGCGCAATACAAAAAACTATCTTCAGAAGTAAAAATTGCTGCTGCTCATCGCCAACAAGTTGAACAAGTTACTCAAAACAGTTCCGATCTCGCCAATCTCGCCATTCAAATCAACAATCAAGGGATTTGGAATTGGAATATCGAAACTGATGAGTGTTTCTATTCCCGGCGCTGGAAAGAAATGCTCGGCTACTCTGAGAGCGAAATCGACCACCGCAGATCCGAATGGTGGAGCCGAATTCACCCAAATGATCTAGATTCGGTAAAAGCAGCTCTAGAAGACCATCTAGCAGAAAAAACTGCGGATTTTGTAACAGAATATCGGATGCAATGCAAAGACGGGAGCATTATTTGGATGCTAAACCGGGCTCAAGTTTTGCGAAACGGTGTCGGGAAACCACTGCGGATGGTGGGAACTCATACAGATATTACTCAAAAAAAGGAGCTAGAGGTAAAAGTCCGCGAAAACGAGCAGCAGCAATCGGAAATATTTGACTCTCTCAAAGCAACTGTAATTTTCCAAATGGATGCGGGCGGAGTTTGGACATTTCTGAGTCGTGCTTGGACGGAAATGACTGGTTTTTCAGTGTCCGAAAGTTTGCAGACTAATTTCTTAGATTGGGTACACCCAAATGAGCGTCAGCAGTGTGCAAAAATATTGGAGTCTTTGGTGGCGCGAAGGTTGGAATTTCATCGGCGAGAAGTGCAATTCATGAAAAGGCATGAAATAGGTTTTGAAGACTCAGGAAATAAGATTTCTTCACGGTTTATTTCGGTTGAAATGTTTGCCCAAACCAGGCTGAATTCTGAAGGTGAAATTACGGGAATTTTAGGGACTTTGCACGATGTTAGCCGTCGCGTCGAAGGGGTTGAGGAACTGCGGGAAAGTGAAAGGGCAATTCGATCGCTCTACGAGGTAATGGTGAGCTCTCAAGGCTCCTTTGATGAGCGCACGGAAAGGCTGCTGGCAATGGGTTGTAGTCAGTTTGGCATGGATATCGGGCTGTTGGGTCGGGTTTTGGGCGATCGCTACGAAGTGATCGCGGCTTATTTACCAGAAGATTTTCCCTTCGGATTTGCTAAAGGAGACGGTTTTGCTTTAAGTAGAACTTTTGAACGAGAGGTTTTGCGATCGCCGGAACCAATTTCGATCGAATCGGCTGGTACCACTCAGTGGCGGCATCACCCCGCTTACACAGTGCGTCGCCTAGAGGCATTCATGGGGACACGGGTAATGGTAGGTGGCAGAGTTTTTGGCACTTTGAGCTTTACTGCGCGCACCGCTAAAGCTCCCCTGAAACCCCTAAATTTAGAAATCTTAAAGTTGATGGGCAATTATATCGGCACTGAAATTGCCCGCGAGGAAAAAGAGAGAACCTTGGAGCGGCAGTACCAGCGCGGTTTGCTGCTCAAACAAATTACTCAAAAAGTGCGATCGACCTTAGATACTCAAGAAATTTTCCAAACAACCGCCACCCAAATCGGCCGCGTATTTGGCGTCAATCGCTGTACAATTCACACCTATCTTGTCGAACCTTATCCTCACCTGCCTTGCGTCGCAGAATACTTAGAACCAGCCTACGAATCAGCTTTAGATTTAGAACTTTCTGTCACTTACAACCCCTATACAGAAAAACTCCTTTCTGAAGATATAGCACTAGCATCTCCCGATGTCTTTGCCGACCCCTTGCTCGAATCTTCAGTACCCATGTGTCGTCGCATCGGACTGAAATCAATGTTAGCAGTTCGCACTTCCTATCAAGGCAAACCCAATGGAATTATTACCTTGCATCAGTGCGATGCAACTCGTCAATGGAATCCCGACGAAATTGAACTATTAGAAGATGTTGCCGCTCAAGTCGGCATTACTTTAGCTCAAGCAAAGCTTCTAGAAACAGAAGTTCAGCGACAGCAGCAACTCGCAGAGCAAAATGAAGCTTTAGATCAAGCCCGACAAGCAGCAGAAGTTGCTAACCAAGCCAAGAGCGAATTTTTAGCTACCATGAGTCACGAAATCCGTACTCCCATGAATGCAGTAATTGGGATGACAGGTTTACTGCTAGATATGGCACTAACTACAGAACAACGCGATTTTGTCGAGACAATTCGCAATAGTGGCGATGCTTTACTGACTATTATTAACGACATACTAGATTTTTCCAAAATTGAATCTGGAAAATTGGATTTAGAAAATCAGCCTTTTGAATTACAAAATTGTATTGAAGAATCTCTGGAATTGCTAGCTCCCAAAGCATCGGAAAAAGGCTTAGAACTGGCTTATTTGATTGACTCTTCTGTTCCGAAAAAGATTTTAGGAGATGTCACCAGGCTCCGTCAAATTTTAGTTAATTTGTTAGGTAATGCCGTTAAGTTTACCGAATCTGGAGAAATCGTGGTACGTTGTACAGCCAGAGAAGTCCAGCCTGGAATGGCTGTAAGTTCGCCATCGCATGACAATTTTTTAGAGCAAGAACAGTTAATAATTAACCAGGAACGGTTAGCAGTCAACCAAAAATACGAAATTCAATTTGCTGTCCAAGATACGGGAATCGGCATTCCGCCAGAGCGGATGAATCGGCTGTTTAAAGCTTTTTCACAAGTCGATGCTTCGACGACGCGACAATACGGCGGTACCGGTTTGGGACTAGCTATCAGCCAGCGTCTCAGCGATATGATGGCAGGTAAAATGTGGGTGTTTAGTCAGGTATCTAGGGGAAATAGCAATTTCCAAATGTCACTTCCTGAGTTTGGAAAAAGTGTGGTAGGACAAGCACCTGTGGGATTTGTAGAGCCGTCGATATCTGGAACGGGTTCGATTTTCTATTTTACAGTAATGGCAGAAGGAATTGAAGGCATTCCCCATGAAAAACAGCCAGATTTTGCCACAGGAAAGCATTTGTTAATTGTGGATAATCACGCCATTAATCGGCAAGTTTTGATTTCGCAGGCTCAGTCTTGGGGTATGATACCCGTCACAGCAAGTACCGCTGCTGAGGCATTGGAAATAATTCAACAAAATTCTGAGATAGATTTGGTTATTTTGGCGATGAATCTATTAGACATGGATGGTGTGGCGCTGGCTGTGGAAATTCGGAAACTTGAAATTGAAAACTTTTTAAAAGTCGGTGAACAACTAGATACAAATGGAATAAGTATTACAAGCAATCGTAAAAGTCCGCTCCCTTTGGTGCTATTTACTTATTTGAGCAAGGCGGAAGTTTGGAAAAAACTTGAAAATACAGAAGTGCATTTTGCTGCTTTTTTAACTAAGCCTCTGAAACAGTCGCAGTTTTATAATGTTTTGGTGCAAGTTTTTGGCTATGTTACTGGCAGAAATAGCATGGGAGAATTTTCAAATGTGGCAACTTTGACTTCGGGATTGCAGTATTTTGAAAATTCTCAGGAACAACACCGGATACAGCACACTCCTGCGATTTTGAGACAGATTGCGAGCAATTTGTCCCAAGGTGGAGCAAATGGGGTTCAGATTCGGATTTTGCTAGCAGAGGACAATGTGGTGAATCAAAAAGTAGCGATACATTTGCTCGATAGGATAGGATATCGGGCTGATATTGCTGCTAATGGGTTGGAGGTTTTGGAGATTCTGAGGCGACAATCTTATGATGTTGTGCTAATGGACGTTCAGATGCCGGAAATGGACGGATTGGAAGCGACGCGCCGTATTTGTCAGGAATTGTCTGCCAATAAGAAGCCGAGAATTATTGCGATGACTGCTAATGCGATGCAGGGCGATCGCGAAAAATGTATTGAAGCTGGTATGGATGATTATATTACTAAGCCTGTCCGTCGGGAAGAATTGGCGATCGCTCTGAGCAAATGTCAACCTCTCAATCGGGACGAAGGGACTGCGGTTACTGAGTCCCAAAATGGCGCTGGTACTCGTAAATTTAATAGTGAGTCTGCGACTGTATCTTCAAGTGTTCACAGGGAAAATGTTTCGCCCATTGATTTTCAGATTTTGCACAATCTCAGGGAGCTTGATGATGATGATGACCCCAATTTTTTGGGAGATTTAATTAATATCTATTTGTCGGATGCACCGCAGCATTTAAAAATAATGAAGGAGGCTATTTTTCTAGGCGATGCTGACAGTTTGAAGCTGGCTTCTCACACGCTAAAGTCGAGTAGCGCTAATTTGGGGGCGCTGTCTTTTTCTGATGTTTGCCAGGAATTGGAATCTATTAGCCGTGCTGCGGTTGAGTCGGGAGGAGATCAGACTTTTGATGTGGGAATAGCCCGCGATTGGCTGTTTGAAGCGGAAGTGGAGTGGGAAAAGGTGCGGATGGCTTTTGAACGGGAGTTGGAGACTCGGAATTTGCGATCTATTGGGTAATTGGGAATTGGGAATTGGTAATTGGGAATTGGGAATTGGGAATNTTCCTTCTTCCTTCTTCCTTCAGCTATAACTATTTAATTTTCACCTAAATATGCTTGACGAACAGTTTCATTTGACTGCAAATCACTAGCAGAACCGGCAACTACAACTTGACCAGTTTGGATGACATAACCACGGTGAGCTACACTTAAAGCCATACGCGCATTTTGTTCTACGAGTAAAATAGTAGTACCTTGGGCATTAATGTCGCGGATAATCGCAAAAATTTGACTAACCAACATGGGCGCTAAACCCATACTCGGTTCGTCTAATAATAACAGACGGGGGCGCGACATCAATGCGCGGGCGATCGCCAGCATTTGCTGTTCCCCGCCACTGAGAGTACCACCTTTTTGACTAATTCTTTCTCGCAAACGGGGAAATAAATTTAATGCTTTTTCCATGTCTGATTTAATACCAAGAGTGTCGTTACGGAGATAAGCACCCATTTCTAGGTTTTCTTGTACTGTCATGCGCGGGAAAATCAGTCGCCCTTCAGGGCTTTGAGAAATACCCAAACGGACGATCGCCTCTGTAGACATCGATTCTAAGGGCTTTCCTTCAAATAATATAGTACCTTGGCGCGGGCGCAGCAGCCCCTGAATCGTGCGGAGAGTTGTAGTTTTCCCGGCCCCGTTGCTACCGATTAAAGTCACAACTTCTCCCTGAGAGACTGTTAACGATACTCCTTTGAGGGCGTGGATATTTCCGTAGTAGGTGTGAATGTCTTTGATTTCTAGCATAATTACTCTGGCTGGGCTCACTTTACATAAACTTTAAGAAAAACACGGAGATCTTGACTGTATCTTTACATAAACCTCTAAGTAAATAGATAGTATTAATAAGTCAGGCAATCTAAGCACTAAAACTCAAAAATTTTACATAACTTAAACAATTGCAAATTTCAGGAGACTTAACGTGAAAATAAATCATGGTATTGGGTCGATCGCAGTTTTATTTGCAACTCCTTTAGTCACAGGTTTGAGTGTAGGCATTGCGCCCAGCAGTGCTGCAATCATAGCAGGTTCTGCGGCAGAAGTCAGCATTGACAATTTCAGTCACCGACCGACTGACACAGGTACATTCACTAACACTTATACTCAGGCGATCGCTAACAAAGGTGCAGTCATTAGCGCAGCGAATGCTAATGCAGTTTTTCTATCTAACTGCCAACAATTGCTTGCCGCAAATCTCTCGGAGAGTACAGTCAAAGGTGAGGGCAGTAAATATTCCGGTTTAGCCCAAAGTCAAGCAGCAATTATCGGTGATTTCGACCTTGATGCCAAAGAAACTTTTTCCTTCACTTTCCAGACATTTTTACGTCTTTTGACATCGGTTGACAACCCCCAATCCGAACGCGTCAGCGCCCAGGGGAATCTATCTTTTTTGTTGATTGATACTGTTTCTAACATTCTTTTAGACTCATTTCAACTTGGCGGCAGTTTGCACTCTTTTAAGCGCGGTGATTTGAGTTTGTCATACAGCGACAGCTTTAATCCCACACAAATTAATTTGGATTTTCTTGCTCAAGGTAATACAAAAGAAAGCGTAGTTTATAGCTCTGGAGTGTATGCCCGGACTTTTGACAATGCCACTAATTTAAGATTAGTAGAAGTTAAGAATAATCTGGTATTGGCAGAATCGCAACCAGTTCGAGAAGCAGAACCTGTTCCAGAACCGACTACTATATTAGGCACTGCCATGTTTTTCGGTTTCCTAGCCAAGGGGAGAAAACTTCAGAAATAATTATTAGTCATCGCAAGAATTGCCTGTTTTGAACAGGCAAGATGCCTGTTCCACAATAAATATGGTCGATGTTTATTGGAGATGTCTATTACCCATTGGCATCTTCTTCTTTTCCCAAATATGCCTCAATCACGCGAGGATCGGCGCGAACAACCGCCGGAGTTCCTTCGGCAATTTTAGTGCCATATTCCATGACACTCACGCGATCGCTAATTCCCATCACCACTTTCATATCGTGTTCAATGAGCAAAATACTCAAATCCAACTCATCGCGAATCCGGTAAATAAAGCGAGTTAAATCGGCCGTTTCGTTCGGATTCATCCCCGCAGTCGGTTCATCCAAAAGCAAAACTTTCGGGTCAGATGCTAAAGCCCTCGCAATTTCCAATCTACGCTGGTCGCCGTAGGAAAGGTTTTTTGCCAACTCCGGCGCTTTAGCAGCGCCTAAACCGACAAAATCTAGCATATTCAAGGCTTTTTTCTTAGCTTCTCGTTCCTCCAAATTCACGGCTGGAGAGCGGAAGATTGCACCCAACAAACCAGCTTTTAAGCGGCAGTGTCTACCAACTAAAATATTATCCAGCACAGTCATATTGTTGAATAATCGGATGTTTTGAAAGGTTCTAGCAATGCCGAAAGTTGTTAGGCGATCGGGCGGTAAACCGGTAATATTTTTATTTTCCAGTATCAACTGGCCCGCAGTTGGTTTGTAGATGCCTGTCAGCATATTAAAGAATGTAGTTTTGCCTGCACCGTTGGGGCCGATCAAACTGGCGATCGATCCTTTTTCTAAGGTTAAGCTGACCTGGTTTACCGCAGTCAAACCGCCGAATCGCATGGTAAGTTGTTGTGCTTCTAGTAGTGACATTTTTGTGCTTCTATACCTTCTAATGTACAAACAAAGTAGAATTTTAAAAGATTAAATTCTAGGGAGCACTGAGGGCGATATTGTTGGTGCAACTCAGCATTTGAAAAGTTGTCAATAATTTTGAGATTGAGTTCCTTATGGTGCGTCAGTCTTGAGATTAGTGCGAAAAATTAAAGTTTTCTGAGTGACGCACCCTACCTTATGCTAAAGATTCATTGCTAGCCTCAGCATCCTCATGCAGTTCTGCTTGATGAATTTTATCTGGAATTAGTCCTTCGGGGCGGACAATCATCATGACAACTAGAGTTAGACCAAATAGAAACAAGCGCATTTGAATCGGGTCTAAACTGGTGGCGAGAAAGTCTGCTAACTGGGGGATTGCAATCCTGGGTAGTACAAAAGTATTCAGAAAACCTTTGAGGACTTGTGCTAGTTGGGGTAGATAAAGTCGATCGGCTGACATGATAATGATAGCGCCCAAAATCACCCCGGTCATATTCCCCAAGCCTCCTAAAATTACCATGCACAGGATGATTACGGAGACTGAAAAATCGAAGACGCTGGGAAAAATGGCGCTGATGTATGCGGCGTAAAACGCGCCTGCAAACCCCGAAAAGGTTGCTCCCATCGCAAAAGCTGAAAGTTTGGTTTTGACGATGTTAATGCCCATTGCACTAGCTGCTAATTCATCTTCGCGCATGGCATTCCAGGCTCGTCCCAAGCGGGAATCTCTGAGCCGCGAAATCATGAAGTAAGCGAAGACAACTAGGAATAAAATTAGGTAATACCAGGGAAAGTAGTTGCCGGTGCTGAAAGTGCCGATGATGGGGAGAGATGGACGCCCGATCGGGTTAATTCCTGCTTCGCCGCCGGTGAGGTTGAAAGGTCGATCGCACCCAACGAGACAAAGCACCAATTCTGGTTTCCCCAACAACGAAGCCACAATCTTTGAGACTGGTTCGTCGATGCGAATCGCGGTTAAATTCCTAAATACAACCGGGATAATTTCGCCAAAACCGAGGGTGACGATCGCCAAATAATCGCCCTTGAGCCGCAGTGTCGGAATACCCAGGATTACGCCCGATATGCCAGCTACACCAGCCGCGATCGGCAAAACTATCCAAAAGTTCCAAGCAATATTTAACTGTCCAGAAGATAGCAAAGCCGTCGTGTAAGCGCCGATCGCAAAAAACGCCGCATATCCCAAATCCAACAAACCCGCAAAACCGACAGTAATATTCAAACCCAGCGCCAACATAATAAAGATTTGAATCTGTACTACAGTCGCAATCCAGCCAGTTTTAGCTTGAATATCAATGAACGGAAACAGAATTAGAATAAAAGCTAATGTTACCAAAGTTGCCAATCGCTGGCGATCGTTTGGTAAACCTTGTAGAGCACCCATTAATGTAGCGGTAAAAGTTGCGATCGCCAAACTGCAAATTCCGTACAGCAAAGTAGTCGGAAAATCCACAGCAGATTGACCTGAAAAAGGTCTAATTACAACCCCTTCTACTATGCTAGCAACTAACAGCCAAACTCCCAATCCCAGTCCCGCTAAACTGCCAATTGTCGCACCCATTTTTGGGTTGTAAACTTTCTGTTCCTGACAAGCCATAAAGCCCGCTGCCGTGCCCATCAGCCAGCCGATAACGGTGCCACTCCAGCCTCCGAATAGGAGGACAGTCAAAGAGGCGATCGCTCCTAGAATACCACTCGATTTAATTGCTTGGATTATTTTGTTTGACATAAGGAAGTTCGGCAACGGATTTTGTAACGGATGTAACTGATTTCAAGAAGAGGTAAGAAAAAAATCATATCCTTCTCGATCGACTGCTGGTTTGGGGAACTGGCGATCGGGCTAGCTACAGTTTAGAGTCTTTTGAGTTCGATTATTGCACCAAAAGTGACGAAACTTGAAATATACTGGAACTGTTACCGCAACACACTTCAAACGGGCGATCGCGATATGGTACAAGCTCCTCAAAAAACTATCACCTTGGACGAGTTTTTGCAACTGCCAGAAACCAAACCCGCTAGCGAATACATCAACGGTGCGATCGGGCAAAAACCTATGCCACAAGGAAAACACAGCACAATTCAAGGTAGACTGGTCACAGTGGTCAATCATCTTGTACAGAAACCACAAATTGCCCTAGCCTTACCAGAACTTCGCTGCACCTTTGGGGGACGTTCTATTCTTCCCGATGTCGCGATTTTTGTGTGGAATCGCATTCCCCTAGATGCTGACGGCGAAATTGCCAATACATTTAATACTCACATTGTTTGTCCTTTTCGTTCAGCAGCCAGTAACTTTTTAGCTCCTAAGTCTATCAAAACACCGCGCAAGCCAAGTCGTAGAGGGAAAGGATCATCTGTAATTGTCCACCCATCCTTTTCTAAAGCAGTCCTTACATTATAATGATAAATGTCTTTTGCCATTTTTTCAACCCCGCACCTTCAAACCTTCTCCTGAACATTCTCACCCAACAAACCCCCAGGCCGAAAAGCCAAAATCACCACCAAAACCCCAAACACCCAAGCATTAGTCCAGCGACTCGACAAATACTGATCGCTCAAAGACGACAACACCCCAATCAAAACCCCTCCTAACATCGCCCCGACAATATTACCAATTCCCCCCAAAACTGCCGCCGTAAAAGCCCTCAAACCAGCCGTAAACCCCATCGTAAACACAATTGTATTGTTATACAAACCCACCAAAATTCCCGCCGAACCAGCCAAAGCGCCACCAATCAAAAAAGTCAGAGCAATAATCTGATCGACATTAATCCCCATGATTTTAGCAGCATCCCGGCTTTGAGCAGTTGCCCGCATCGCCTTTCCCAGACGAGTGTACTGCACAAACACATGAAGCAAAATCATTAATACTAGAGCTACTACCAACACAATTAAATCTTTTGTAGTAAATACAATACTCGTTTGAATTCCCATAGCTTTGAGAATATCAACTCTGGGTAACAAATCGGGGAAGCTTTTCGGAGCAGCCGAATTAGAACCCATCACCGGAATAAAAGCTTTCAATCCTCCCCAAAATAATCCCATATTTTGGAAAATAAACGAAACCCCGATCGCCGAAATTAACGGAGCTAAACGAGGAGCATTTCGCAAAGGTCGATAAGCATACTTTTCGACAACAATATTCAGTCCCGCACAAAACACCGAACATACAATTAAAGCGACTAACATCACCGGTATCGCAATACCTAAAGGTGCGCCATCTTGAATCCCAAAAGCCCCAAATACAGTCAGCGAAGCAAAAGCTCCCAACATATACAAATCGCCGTGAGCAAAATTGATTAACTCAATAATGCCATAAACCATCGTGTAACCCAAAGCAATAATTGCAATCAGCGCGCCGTTGACAAGACCCACTAACAATTGTTGAATCAGAACTTCAGGACTGCGGATTATTTCGCCAATAATTTTGGGTAAGTCAAATCCGGCGATCGGACCTAACAGCAAAACTATATACACTACACCTATATATAAGAGAATACTTTTCCAGTTTTTCATATTTTTGGGAATAGGGAATAGGGAATTGGGCATGGGGCATGGGCATCTACTCGTTACCAGGCAGAGCCGGGGAAGCAGTTATTAGTTCCTGCTTATTGGTTATTAGAAAGAGACTGTTGGCGAATGTCTGAGGGGTCTCACTCCTCACTTCTGAATCCAGCGCCCGCGCAAGTTTCTCGCATAGATTTTGTAGGTTGGGTAGAGCGTCAGCGAAACCCAACACATTATTTTAAAAGAGTTGGGTTTCGCTCTCGCGTTAACCCAACCTACAAAATCTACCCTTCGACGGAGTTTATCCTGAGCGTAGTCGAAGGGCTCAGGACACCGCATTTCACCTGTGAGGGGTGACACCCTCTGTGAATTCACCAACAGTCTCTTAGAAATAATCAATAAGCAGGAACCAATAACGAATAACAGTCAACTGACAACAGTCAACAGTCAACTGACAACAGTCAACAGTCAACAGTCAACTGACAACAGTCAACTGACTAATTATTCAGTCTTGAGCGCGCTCACAAACTCCCACTTGCCAGCTTTAACAACATTTCCTGACATTGTAGTCAAGCTAGTGTCACCATTAGCATCAAAACTCCAAGTACCAAGGACACCGTTAAAATCTTTAGTTGCCAAAACAGCATCGCGAATAGCAGCGCGGTCATTTTTGCAAACCTTATTAATTGCGCCGATAATCACCTTAGCAGATTCATAAGCATAAGCTGCATAAGCTTCAGGTTCAGCATTATATTTTGCCTTGTAGCTTTCATACCACTTCGCGCCCTCACCAGTCAATTCTTTAGGAGGTAAGCCACCAAAAGTAGCATAAACACCTTCGGCATCTTTGCCTCCAGCATCAATTAAAGCTTGCTCTTTAATGCCGTCCGGGCCCATAAATTTAACTGCATCAGCAGTCATCCCGACATTTCTCATGTCTTTAATGATTTGTCCAGCATTACTTTGAGTAGTGCCACCAAAGTAAATCATTTCTGGATTTAAAGCTTTGATCTTATTCATTAAAGCTTTATAATCACTGGCTTTGATATCAATTCCCTCGCGGCCGAGGATTTCAATTCCCGCAGCTTTAGCAGTTGTTTCAAAGATGTCAGCAATGCCTTTGCCGTAGAGTTCTTGGTCGTCCAGGATGTAGACTTTTTTAACTCCCAAGGATTTCGCCCAGTTGGATGCTACAGCACCTTGAAGGTCATCAGCGGGTACAACGCGACTGAAATTGCGAGTGCCTGTAGGGTAATAAACGTTGGGTTCTTTGGCTTCACCTTTTCCTGGTTTTGTCAAGCCCGGATAGGTGTTTGCCGGACTGACCATCACTACATTAGCTTGGTTGAGCACGGGAATTGAAAGTTTGGCGGCACCTGAGTTGTAGTGACCGATCGCACCAACTACCGAACCATCGGCTGCTACTTTGTTAGCATTGGATGTGACTTGGCTTGGGTCCCATTTACCAGCCGCAGCGGTAGCATCATCGAGAATCTCGTATTCGATTTTGATTTTGCCGTCGCAGGCTTTGGAGTCGGTTTCGGCAAGGGCTTGTTTGATGCCGTTGACCATTGTTTGAGCTTGACCCAAGGCGCTACCTGTCATGGGAAGCATGGAGACTATTTTGACGGTATTTGGGTCTGAGGGGCTGCTAACGGCGATGGGAGAGGCTGCGGGAGAGGTTGCGGGAGAGGTTGCGGGACTGCTGCCGGGAGTTGTGGCAGTGGGTGTTTGCGGGCTCTGACAACTGGCGCAGAAAGTGGCTATGCCGACGGCGAGGAGTAATGTCCGCAGCCCCCCAGTGTTGAGATGCTGTGTTGGGTTAGTTTTTGTGGATGTGGGACGTTTGGCCGCTGATTTTTCGGAAAAGTTCATAGGTTGGTTAGTTTGTTGGTTGTGTCTTAGCATATTTTCACTGTCTAAGTCTGTAAGTCAAGAGTTAGCACAAGTTTAAAAAATTTATGTTAACTGTCGATCGCCTTGATCTGTTTGGTATTCTGCGATCGCAGTTGGGATTTCCTCAGCGGAGACGTTTGCTTGCTTGGATTTCGACTGAATCAGGTGTCCAACAATTGTAGGGGCTCTTGGCCCCGTGGTTGCCTGATAGATAGGGGGTAGGCACGCAGGGCTGTTTCATTCTCACAAAAAAAGTCAAATGATGGGGGGAGAGGGGGAGAAGGAGAGGGGGAGAAGGAGAATCGGAGGGATGACTGAAAAGCTTAAAAATTCATCGTTCTGGGGGTTCCCGCGATCGCCCGATCTCCCCATCTTCCCCTCTCCTCATCTCCCCATCAAACGAGAATGAAACAGCCCTGGGGTAGGCGGGGGCACTAAGCTGTTCGGCATTTAAACTCCTGGCTGTCGGTGCGTCAGTCAATACTCTCTGAATCCCAAAAGAAATTCCCGACTGACGCACCCTACGAGAATTCGTCAGTTAGGTGAATTTGACATTAAAAATTAATTGTGCTACAATGATACTACAAAAATACCCTGTAAAACAAACTTAAACAAAAATGCCCTACGAAAAATTAGAAATATCAACCCCAAAACCAGTCCTATCTTGGGCAAATCACGCCCTGGGTGCAAAAGAAACCAATATGGCAAAAAATGTAGCATCTTTACCCTTTGTATTCAAACACGTTGCCCTAATGCCCGACGTACATTTAGGAAAAGGTGCTTTAGTCGGTTCAGTAATTGCCACAAAAGAAGCGATTATTCCAGCTGCTGTCGGAGTTGATATTGGCTGCTTTACTGATGATACACAAATTCCTCTAGTTGATGGCAAATCCTATGCGATCGGGGAATTGGCTAGGAGTAAAAAAGAATTTTCGATCTACTCCTGTACAGAAACAGGCAGAATTGTTGCTGCTAAGGCTACAGCAAAATTAACTAGAAACAATGCCGAACTGGTTAAAGTTGTACTCGATAATGGAGAAGAAATCAAATGCACTCCCGATCATCAATTCATGTTGCGGAATGGTGAATACCGAGAAGCGCGGGCTTTGACAACTGGAACGTCATTGATGCCTTTTTATTCCAAAATAGATAAGGATGGGTATACTTTAGTACAGCAAAATTATTCAGGTAGATGGCAGAAAGCTCATTGGATGATTGCTCGTTCTGGTTTGTTAGGAGACATACCATCTTTCCACAATCAGAGAACTGTGATTCATCACAAAAACTTCGATGCCGCCGATAATAGACCAGAAAATTTAGAATTCATGGGTAATAATGACCACTCTACTTATCACCGTTCATTAGTTGATAGAAACACCCATTGGCAATCCCTGGAATTTGAACAGAAAAGAAAGCAAGCCATAGCTGATAAAGCTCAAACCTCAGACGGACACAGGTATTACGCCGAACGCGGATCGAAAAATATCCTTAAGTATATGGAGGATAACCCCGAACACTTCAAAGAGTCAGTTGCAGGGAATGGCGAACGAGGCAAGCAGTATCTAATTAATTACAATCAGAGTGAAAAAGGTAAAGCAAAGAGTAAAGAAATTGCTAATCGGCTATACACTTGTGAGACTTGTGGAGAGCCAATTAAAACTCCGATCGGACTTCACAATCACAGAAAAAATCAGCACGGCTACAACCACAAAGTAGTTGATGTTATTCCTTTAGTTGAAAAGCAAGATGTCTATTGCCTAACGGTTCCCGAATACGGCAACTTTGCTTTAACTGCGGGAGTCTTCGTCCACAACTGCGGGATGGCTGCGCTCAAAATGCCATTCAAAGCTCACAAATTAGAAGGCAAACTCAAACAAATTCGCCTCGATATCGAAGCAGCAATTCCTGTGGGATTTGCTGAAAATAAAGAAGTCGAAAGAACTGTCAGCAACTGGCAAGAATGGCGCGAGTTTAAAGAACTTCATGAAGGCGTACAACACCAAGAAAGTAAAGCCCTCAAACAAATGGGTTCCCTCGGTGGTGGTAATCATTTTATTGAGGTTTGTGTTGATACCGAAGACTTTGTTTGGTTGATGCTGCACTCCGGTTCTCGCGGTATTGGAAATTTGCTCGCCCAGCACCATATCGACACTGCAAAAGATTTAGCTAAGCTGGCAGAAATTAGTCTGCCTGACAGAGATTTAGCTTATTTTGTAGCGGGTACAAAGGAGTTTGCGGCTTATTGGCACGATTTGCAATGGGCTCAAGATTATGCTCGTTTTAATCGTGATGTGATGATGAATCGGTTTAAGCACATTGTGGAAAAGCACGTTGCGGGCGGCAAACCTACTAAGCCATTGTTAAAGGTGAATTGCCATCACAATTATGCGGAAAAAGAGGTGCATTTTGGCGAAGATGTGTATGTGACTCGCAAGGGTGCTGTACGCGCAAATGTACAGGATTACGGGATTATTCCGGGTTCGATGGGGGCGAAGTCTTTTATTGTTAAGGGTAAAGGTAATGTGGAAAGTTACTGTTCTTGTTCTCACGGTGCGGGGCGGTTGATGTCTCGAACTCAAGCTAAAAATGTGTTCACTCTGGATGATTTTGTGCGGCAGACTGAGGGGGTTGAGTGTCGGAAAGATGAGCAGTTTTTAGATGAGATTCCGGGGGCTTATAAGCCGATTGAGGAGGTGATGAGTCAGCAGTCGGATTTGGTGGAAGTTGTGGCGACTTTGAAGCAGGTTGTTTGTGTCAAGGGTTGATGGTGATAAGAAACCGGGTTTTTTACTAAATTACTGCATTTGAGCCTTGAACCCTCATAAAAAACCCGGTTTCTTTTTCAGGGGTGCGTCTCCCAAAGTGGTATTGACACAAGGCAGGTTAATGCTTTACGATAGAAGATGTAAAAATTGAGATTATCCCGAATATTAGTGATTTCCAACAATACAAATAGATTGACGACATGAACAATAAAAACCTTTGTAATTTATGAAGATTATTTCACTTCGACTCAAAAATAACTTTTTGGGTTGGGATTTTGATGAAATTGATTTTTCATCAAATTTAACCCTTTTAGTAGGTGTATCAGGTGCAGGCAAAACTCAAATCCTACGTGCAATTATCGATTTAAGACGTATTGCAAATGGAAAAGCTATCAATGGCTTTGAATGGAAAATCATATTTTCTACGGTAAACGGGACTGAATTTATTTGGGAAGGTGGTTTTGATACTATTGAAACAAATGAACTAAGTTTTGATGAGGCTGATAAAGAAAAACAAGATACTCAAGAAAAATCATCATTAGTTTATGAAAGATTGACATCAAATAATCAGGTTTTAATTGAGCGAAATAAAGAATCGATATTGTTCAATAATATCCAGATGCCTAAACTTTCTTCACACCAATCAATGATATATATCTTGAAAGAAGAAAGTATCATTAAAGAGGCTTTTGATGCTCTAAATAAAATATCATATCGCGATCATACAAGAAATGGTTGGCATCTTAGAAACTCAAACCAATCTTTGCAATCGCTCAAAAACAAATACAACACCTTAGATAGCATAGTCAATAGTGATGAGGATATTAGAACTAAGCTATATCTGACTTATGAAAATGAGCCAAATATTTTCCAGAAAATTAGATCGAGATTTATTGATATTTTTCAGCAAATAGAAGATATCAAGATTGAACCTATGGAAATAGACGAACTTCCGAAAAGATTGACTGAAAATACTGCTGTTATCTCTATTAAAGAGAAATCTGTACCAAAATGGATTAGAGAAGATAGGATGTCTTCGGGTATGTTGCGTACAATTATTCATGTTAGCGATATATTCCTTTCAAATCAAGGCTCGGTAATATTGATTGATGAATTTGAGAATAGTTTAGGGATAAATTGTATTGATATCTTGACTGATGACATGATTCACGAAAATAAAACCTTACAATTTATTGCCACAAGTCATCACCCGTACATTATCAATAATATCCCCTATGAATATTGGAAAATTGTGACTCGACAGGGTGGACACATTAGAATTTGTAATTCCTCAGATTATCATTTGGGTAAATCCAAACAAGACGCATTTATTCAATTAACCAAAATTCTAGAAAAACAATCATAGTATGAACTTCTATTTTGTATTTGAAGGGAAGACAGAACCGATTGTTTATAAAAAGTGGTTATCTGTACTTGTTCCAGACTTGACAGAAGTGGATAGTTTTGACGCTGTAAATCAGAATAACTATTATTATGAAAGTGATATGGGGGTTCCCAGTTGCTACAGAGTTGCTGCAAATGCTATCCAAGAAATTAACGATTGTCCTAAATATAATTACTTAGTGCTATTCACAGATGCAGACCGTTTTACAGTAGCAGAGAAAAAAGCGGAAGCTTATGAGCAAATTAAGTCTGAATTAAAAGATAAACCTTTTAAAACATTACCCAAAAATTGCAAACTAGAAATTATTGTGCAGAAAGTTTGTATTGAAACTTGGTTTTTAGGCAATAGAAAATTCTTTGTCAGAAATCCACAACATAATGAAATTTTAAAGCAATATATTGAGTATTTTGATGTCAGACTAAGTAATCCCGAAGATTTAGCGAGTGAATTTGTGCAAGATGAAGAAAATACAAAGGAGATTTTTGGATATAAAACAAAAGCTCTGTTTCATGAAAGTTATCTTAGAGAAATTTTCAAAGAGCGTAGTTCTGCCTCAAATAAGCATTTTTCTTATAGTAAACCTAGACCGAGAGAAGTACAAGAAAAATATTACCTTGAACAACTGATAGCGAGAATTGAGGCAAATTCAGATCACTTACTTAGTTTTCAAGAATTTATAGAGTTTTGTTTAAAAATAAAGGGGCAACAAAATAAATAATACATCGTCCTGCGGGCTGTGGAGAAAGGAGAATTCGATCGCACAAACAGCATCAAAAAGGGGAAATTGAACTCTTTTCAACTTCCCCCTCTTGACAAATATTCGTCTTTCTGAGCTTTTTCTCTAACAGGCCATCTCCTTCGACTCAACTTCTAGCAAGCACATTAGTTTTAGATCACCTTTGGCCCTGGCTACTTGCTTTCTGCGATCGAGAATATTGCAGATATTCACCCGGTGGACTGTCGCCACTTCCTCAAATTTGCCAGAAGATGCAACTGTGGCGATCGCGCGATTCCTTGCGCTATCAGCCCTTGTAGCTACATCTTCATCGATTTTAGGAGATTTTCCATCGGTGCTGTCAAGTACGCTGCGGCACTGCAAATTCTGGGCGTGTTGAGGCACCGGAATATGTCTGGGATAACGATAGTTCCAGTTTTGACCCCGATATTTGCCCGCGACTTCCCCTTCCTTCATATCAACTGTCGGAATGTCGTACTCGTAGTTAGCACCGCGATAAGTGAGTTTCATATTTTTTGATCCTTATATCCAGATAAAAAGGGTAGTTATCTCTGTTTGGCTTTTTGACAGTAAATAAAATTCTACTTTCTGTATTCTATTTTACCATTTAATGGAATAACTAGGTAAATTAACAAAAATTAATATTTTAATGGCGAAACCTTCAAAAAAAAGCCCGCTACAGCGGGATTTTAGGGTTTTGGTGGTGGTCGATCGCGATCGACCACCACATACAGCAGATTGCAGGTTTATGAGGTACTAAAACAGAGGTCAGATAACAGCCTCTAGCCGACTGTTACTTGATCGCTTTGGACGCCAGTTGCGCCCTCTTCAGCAGAGGCAATAGCCACCAGCTTGTTGAGAATTTCTTGACTGGGAACCTTACCCTTGAGAACCACAGTACCGCTGAGTTGAGCAACCCAGACAGTATCGATATCAGCAACTTCTGAATCTTCGTCAAAAGCCAAAGCAACCCGCTTTGCTAGGCCACTTTCGTCAAAATTTCCGTCCGGGCCCACCTTCGCAGGGGCGATCGATTGTGATGCTGCCGCTTGCTGCACTACTTGTGCCATTGGTTCAGCCTGGGTTTCAGGCTTTTCTAGTCCGAATAGTCTTTTAAACCAACCCATCGTAGGTGATGCTCCTGAAAATACACTTTTTACAAGATAGCTCTAGAATGCCAAAAGATGCCTAATTGTTGCAAAACTCAGCGAAATTCTTAAAAATGTTTTTTGATCAGGCTTGGAAAATCTCATTTAACAATCTCAGCTTACAAGAGCGCACGATCGCAGTATTTTTCTTCATGGGTGCGATCGTATTGATTGTCGCCTTGTGGGGAGATTATGAAAATATTAAGTAAATCCACCTAATTAAACGTAAGATACAGATGGCAATAAAGCTTGCTATATAAGCACTCTTCCTTCTTCCTTCTTCCTTCTACTTATTAGTTATTGGTTATTTGATAATATTGATCGGCTTCCGACCAATTCATTTTAAGTAACAATTCATCTCCCAATGTCAGCTTGAGACGAGGTTTGATAGGTTCTACACCCAAAGCACGAATAATCTCGCTAGCCACAGCTTTCGCTAATAATGGTGGTACAGAATTTCCGACTTGGCGAAAACCGTGCCATTTGGTGATGTGAAATCTGAACCAGTCAGGGTAAGAATGTAGTCGGGCTGCTTCTCTGACAGTAATGCAACGAGGTGCGATCGGGTGAATCGGCCGTGGCGAAGTATAAGCCCCCCTAGCCCTGTCTGTTCCCGCCCTGAGAGTGTTGCAAACTCCGTCGGGGTGTAGCTTGTAGAAACGGCTGATCGGGTCTCTTTCGCCGTGTTTGGCCGCCTTAAATCTTGCCATACATTCCAGAGAATGCTTGGTGCGTAAACTAGAAGAGAGGATTTGTCGATCGTACTTGCGATCGTAGGAATAATCATCATCAGAACGATCGATTCCGCGCATTATATTTGCGTAACTGCTGCATTTTCCATACTCCGCCATTACCCAATCTCGGTCTAGTAATTCGCTATATTTTTCTATTTCTGGCAAATCTCCAATAGCATCCGAAACTGTTGGTACAACAGGCAAATCAGGATGAGTTTGAGATTTTTTTGCCCGCTTGGGAATATGAACTTTCGTGCTCATTTTTGGCAGTAAAGTAATCGGCGGAGGATATTTTGGTGATACACAACCAGCCCTACAGCCCATCAGAAATAATCTTTGGCGAGATTGCGGAACTCCGTAGTGAGCGGCATTGAGAACTTGATAATTTTCTTCTACTTGATAGCCTGCTTCTATAAAAGAACTAATTAAAAAGTTGAGAAGTTCTTGATGTTTTCCTGCTTTGATTCCAGGCACATTTTCCATGACAAAAAACTTGGGTTTTAGTTCTAAAACCAAGCGTTGAAAGTGAAAAATTAGAGAGTTTCGCGGGTCATCTACGTCGCGCTTACCCATCAGCGAGAATCCTTGACAGGGGGAACCGCTGATTACTACGTCTATCTGGCGCTTACCAATTTTAGAATTTTTACGAATTTCCGAGCCTGTAAGCAGTGCGACATCTTTACACAAAATAGAACACAATGGGAAATTAAACTCGTGGGTAGCGCAGTGAATTGGGTCGATTTCAACTGAGGCAAGTACGTCAAAACCTGCTTGTTCAAAGCCAAGCGTCATGCCGCCGGCACCTGCAAATAAATCAACAGCGATCGGTCGCTTTTTCCGACTGCTTAACATAACCTTATATAACCAGATTTACTTTAATTTGCTACGTTTAATTTGAGATATTTCATAATTTCTGAAGCAGCGCGATCGCTAGCACCGACTTCTCCCAAATGTTCCCGCATTTCCCGATAACCATCCAAAGTTTGTTGTCGCCGATCGCCATTTTGCACCAATTCCAGTGCGTGAAAAACTATATTTTCCGCAGTCGCCTCGTCTTGCAGTAATTCCGGGACGATCGGCTTCATTTGCACTAAATTAGGCGGAGACATAAAAGGAATCGAAAATTTCAGCAAGTGTTGAGCAATCCAAGCGGTAATCGGACTAACGCGATAGAGCACAACTTGCGGAACATCAAGCAAAGCTAACTCTAAATTAACAGTACCAGATTTGGCGATCGCCAGATCGGAAGCCGCCAAAATTTCCAGAGTTTGATTTTCTAGCAAAGTAGCCCGCAAACCGAAATCTGTAATAGCTGTTTCGATTTGGCTGCGGAAAGCAGATTGGGAGAGAGGAATCCAGAAATGAACTTCCGGCAATTTAGCTTGAATAATTTGAGCAGCCTCAAATATGACAGGCATCAGATACTTCAATTCTTGGCCTCTAGAGGCCGGAATTAGAGCCACCGACACCTGTTCCGGTGGAATTCCCAAAGTTTTGCGGGCAACTTCGCGACTGGGCGCAGATTGCATTCTATCCACCAAAGGATGACCAACCCAACTAACTTGTGCACCTTTCTTTTGAAAATAGTTAGCTTCTTCGGGAAAAATGGCTAAGATGCGATCGCAAATATCGACAATCAAAGCAGTATTCCGAGGAGAAATCGACCAAACCCACTCTTGAGGAGCGATATACCAAAGCACTGGTATGGAAGACAAATGGCGGCGGATGTAGCTACCAATGCCTAGATTTGGACTCAAGTAATCAATCAATACAACAACATCGGGAGGAGAATCTTTGAGGTATTGTTTAGCTTTTTTCTGAACTTTCATAGTTGGCCAAAGATAGGGGAGTGCTTCGACAATTCCCATCGAACCAATCCCCACAGTATCGGCTAAAATAGTAGCGCCAGCTTCCGCCATACGCTGGCCACCCAATGCGACAATTTCTAAATCTAAACCAATGGCTGCGGCTTGATGTTTTAAGGCTGTAACTAACAAAGCCCCTTGCAAATCGCCAGAAACCTCACCAGTGCTAATAAAAATTTTCATATTCTGAACTTTAAACAGGTGAGATGTTTGCTAATAACTCAGTAACAGCATCATATTGATCTGGCATATTAGCACAGCGTAGTAGTAATTCTAAGTCTAGATTGGGAAGGAATGTACTCCGGGTAATCTGCTCATAATTTTCACCTCTTAAATTGTAGAGAGATAACTGACTATTTTGCCAAAACCAGACTTCCCGAATCCCCAACCTTTTGTATAATTCTAGAGTATCTATCCCGCCACTCGTAATTACGACTTCAATAGCAATATCTGGGACTGTTTTTTCGGTTCCTATGTCATAGGAATCATCCGGCTCTTTTCTGCCACCTAATTCTCTGTTACCCAGAGTCGGCCCGCCCTTACCGTAAAATCGAATACCATTTGCTCTCATATATGCCTCTAGCAGCATACAGAGAGTTTTCTTGATTATTTCATGTTCGGGTGAGACAGTCATAATTTGCAGTATTCGATCGAGGTAGAAAAATTTTACACGCTTGAGATCTTTAAAAGCTGCTTCTATTGCTTCAAATTGCTCCCAGCTAACACCGTAGAACATCATGCAGCCATCTTGTTCTGTTTCAGGGGATGTAGATTTTGCTAAAGTGTATACATTCATAGGAAAATATTTACTTAGTTCATAGGTTTATTCTACCTCATTCATTTTTTCCCTGGAATCAAACCGCGTCTGGGTTTGGTGACAGACTCTTGCACAAATGTCCGCAGGTGCTGCAAATGGGGGTTTTTCGGTAATAAATCCAACTGTTCCAAAGCTTGATTGAGAGTATAGCCCGATCGGTATAAAATCCGAAAAGTCTTCTTCAACAGTTCTAAATCTTCTGCTGTCAAACCAGCACGTTGGAGACCAATTTTGTTGATCGATCGCACTCGCGAAGGATTCCCCTCGATTAACATATAAGGAGGGACATCGCGATCGATCCTGCTCAATCCGCCCACCATAGACAAGCGGCCGATATGCACAAATTGGTGAACTCCCAAAACACCGCTCAATCGAGCCTGGGACTCGATCTTAACGTGTCCGGCTAAAGCCACAGCATTTGCGATAATTACGCGATCGGCGATCGCACAATTATGACCAACGTGAACATAAGCCATCAATAGATTATGATTACCGATTGTCGTGCTTTCCCCCGGTTGGGTAGCCCGATTAATTGTCACATATTCCCGAATCAGATTATCGTCGCCAATATCCACCCTAGTTAGAGAACCTTGATACTTTAAATCTTGAGGTTCCAAACCAATAGCCGCACCAGGGAAAATTTGATTACGAGCACCTATTTCTGTTAGCCCATCAATAATTGCATGAGCACCAATCTTAGTTTCCGGCCCGATTTTCACTCTTTCCCCAATTACAGCATAAGCTCCCACTTCTACAGTCGAGTGAAGTTCGGCGCGAGGATGAATCACAGCAGTTGGGTGAATCAATGTAAGCATTTGTGATTAGTCTGTTGTCTGTTGACGGTTGACGGTTGACGGTTGACGGTTGACTGTTAACTGTTAACTGTTGACTGTTAACTGTTGGCTGTTGCAATGCCCAATGCCCAATGCCCAATGCCCAATTTAATCTACCATCGAAAATGTCAATTCCCCTGAACAAGCTTTTTGTCCATCCACTTCAGCCATCGCCTGCATTTTCCCGAAGCGTCGGCGTTTTACCCATAGCAATTCTAGAGTCATTACCAACCGATCCCCAGGCACAACTTGACGGCGGAACTTGACTTGATCAATTCCGGTAAACATCCACAATCCTTGCTCAATATCAGGCAATTGAACTAGAATAATACCACCCACTTGAGCCATCGCTTCCACAATTAATACCCCAGGCATAATCGGTCTTCCTGGAAAATGCCCTTGGAAATGCGGTTCGTTAAAAGTCACATTTTTTATGCCTACAGCCCGTACTCCTGGCACATAATCAATAATCTTATCTACCAGTGCAAAAGGATAGCGATGAGGCAATAGTTTCTGAATTTCTTCCACAGTAAAAGTGGATTTAACTATTGCAGAATCCTGACTGTTCTCAGTGGGAACAGATTCAGAATTAGCATGATTGGTGGTGTTAACTTCAGTCAGCGTAGACATTGAATCGCGTGTTGGATGGTGAATTGTAACAGGGATATTGAACACAAATTAAGCTTGCGAACTCAGGGCTAAGCCAAGTTGGATGTGCAGATTGTGACTGGCTTTGTAAGCCAAGTAGTGAGCTGTTGGCCAAGTTCCTAGCAGACTGAGGTCGCCTACTAAGTCGAGGATTTTATGGCGCACTGGTTCATTTGCAAATCTCAAGGGGGGGTTGAGCCAGCCGGATCGATCGCAAACCAAAGCGTTTTCTAGGCTACCACCTTTGATCAAACCTGCTTGTCGCAATTGGTCAACTTGACGAGCAAGTCCAAAAGTCCGAGCCGGGGCGATCGCACTAGCAAAACTTTCAGCCTCTGGCGACCAACTGTACCATTGATTGCCGATCGCGGGTTCATCAAAATCAATTCCGTAGCTAAACCGAGTTTCCGCAGCAGGTAAAGCAGCCACAAAAGCATCGCCGTGACGTACCCAAACCGGATTTGCGATCGGCGAAAGTTGCCCGTTTACTGCTGGTGGGTGTACCAATTCCTGGGCGACTAATCCTGTATGGGCGATCGCCTCCACCCAAACCAGGGCAGAACCGTCCAGCAGAGGCACTTCCGGGCCATCAACTTCAATTCGAGCATTATCCACTCCCATGCCCGCCAAAGCCGCCAATAGATGCTCTACAGTGCGAATTTGAACATCTGCTGTAGCCGAAAGTTCAGTCGAAAGAGCAGTCTGAGATACAGCTTCAACTTTGGCAGGAATGATCGGAGCACCGGGCAAGTCAGTTCTGACAAAATAGCGACCTTCCCCAAGGTTGGCGGGCAACACTCGGACGCGAGTCTGTTCGCCACTGTGCAAACCAACTCCCGACAGTTCAAATTCAGATGCCAAGGTACTTTGAGTCATTAGTTATGGGGAATGGGGCATGGGGCATGGG
>NZ_NXIB02000075.1 GCF_002412335.2 Tychonema bourrellyi FEM_GT703 | reverse complement strand
CCCTCCCCTTAATAAGGGGAGGGTTGGGGTGGGGTAAAAAACTTTACGACTCATTCAGGACTGCTATAATTAAGTTAGAGATGTGTTCATCGATTAATACACACGAGGCTAGTATATTAAATAGTTCTTAATATAATTATCATTGAAAATTAACATTTTTTATGGTGTAGGTCGTTTTTTTTCGCTACTATTCGGGTATTCTCTCAGGGGGAAGTGCGTTCTCAGTTGTTTAGACTAGATGATATTGAGGTACATGATTAATTACACCGCTTGCAAGGAATAGTATATGAAAACAATTTTAGTGATCGAGGACGATTATGTAATTCGGGAGAATATTCTCAAAATCCTCAAGGCTGAAGGTTTTGATGTGATGGGGGCAGAAAATGGAATGCAGGGTTTATCTTTGGCGATGTCAAATCTTCCTGATGTGATTCTTTGTGACGTACTCATGCCGGAACTTAATGGTTATGGAGTGCTGATGGCCTTGCGAGCGAATCCTGCTACTGCGACAGTACCTTTTGTGTTTCTGACTGGTAAAGCCGATCGCGCTGAAATACGGCAGGGTATGGAATTGGGAGCGGATGATTACCTAACTAAACCTTTTACTAAAGCTGAACTGGTTGGCGCGATCGCGATTCGTTTGAAAAAACAAGAAGCCTTCGCTGAGCTATACAATACTTTACAAATACAAAGCAACGAATTTATTATACAACAAAATGCAGATGAAAAGTTAGCCCAGTTGAAAACAAGTTTATATAGTGCTTTAAAACGAGAAGAATTCCTGGTTTACTATCAGCCACAAATCAGTATGAATACGGGTAAGATTGTAGGTGCAGAAGCTTTGGTGCGCTGGAAACACCATGAAAAAGGATTGATTCCACCTACAGAATTTATTCCGGTTGCGGAAAAAACTGGTTTTATTATACCTTTGGGCGAGTGGATATTGCAGACGGCTTGCAAGCAGGTGCAAGCTTGGAAAAATGATGGTTTTTCTGGGCTGCGCGTGGCGGTTAATTTATCACCTCGTCAATTTCACCAACCGGATCTCAGCAGCAGAGTCGCCCAAATTTTAGAAAAAATTGGTTTAGAACCGAGCAGTTTAGAATTAGAGTTGACTGAAAGTTTGATGGTGGAGGATGTCTCAAGCGCGATCGCAACTTTAACCCAATTAAAAAATCTGGGAATTTCTCTTTCGATTGACGATTTCGGAACAGGCTATTCTTCTTTAAGCTATCTGACACAATACCCCTTCGATGCGCTAAAAATAGACCGATCCTTTGTTCGTAACATCACAGATGATTGTAAGAATGCAGCGATTGTGAAAGCTATTATTGAAATGGCCCACAGTCTCCGTCTTGAAGTAATTGCAGAAGGAGTAGAAACAGAAACAGAAAAAGATTTTCTCTGGCGCTCGGAATGCGATGTCATCCAGGGATATTTTTTCAGCCCTCCTTTGTCAGCAGCAGATTTTGAAAAGTTACTGATGGAAGGTAAATAAAATATCGCTGGAGTCAATATTTGTGGGATAATCAAATATGGTTGACACTCAAGCGGGCTGAAGCCACTGAGATTCTGCGGACAAAGCAGGTTTGGGCGATACCCAAATTCTAACTCTCGCTTGGCAATAAAGCTTGCTATATAAGCACTCTTCCTTCTTCCTTCTTCCTTCTACTTATTTGGAGATACAATTAACAGGTTTATCTATGCTATTAAAGTTGAAATCCACAAAAGTAGATACAGAAAAGACTAGGCGACCAAATCCGTCGCGGGTGCGGGATCACTTGGCAAACGAGCGCACTTATTTAGCATGGATGCGGACAGCAATATCGCTGATGGGTTTTGGCATAGTTATCGTGCGCCTTCGCACCTTCCATCCCCCTTTGCTGCCAACTCCGGGGAATGGCTGGAAGTTGGGTTTGCTTTTTTCAGCAGTGGGTTTGCTGACGGTACTATTCTCAACAAAGCATTACTTCGGCGTCCGCCACGATATCGATTATGATACTTATGAACCTACCGATCGCTGGGTAATTCTTTTCAGCCTCGCGATCGCCCTCTTAGGCGCTGGGGTAATTTATTATATTTTCACCGTTCCTTCCAGCTTAGAAGGTTTGATGGCACCTGAATAATGGCGCAAATTTTATATCAATATTAGAGAGTTCGATCGCGCGCAGTTAATTTGTAGGGTGCGTCGCTGCGACCTGTTAAATTGAACTTGTAAATTTTAGATGGCGACGCACCTCATTTACCACAGAAAGCCTAGATCGTTCACACTGATGCAAGTAGATGACGAGAAATCAAAGCAGCAAAATCTGTCGTGGGCGATCGATCGCTCGGCAAATGAGCGCACTTTTTTAGCATGGATGCGGGCGGCGATCGCACTCATGGGTTTTGGCTTCGTCATCGTGCGACTTCGCGTCGTGCAACTCCCCGTACAACATCGTCACGCGATCGGGTGGAAGTTGGGTTTAATCTTCTCTCTAGTAGGTTTGGCGACAGTCTTAATCTCAACAAAGCACTACTTCACCGTTCGTCACCAAATTGACAGCGATACCTACGAGCCACCAGACGGCATGGTATTATTTTTCAGTTTCGCTGTCGGCTTATTGGGAATAGGAGTAATTTATGCGATTTTGGCAGTCGCCCTGAGCTCAACCAGTCTTTTAATACCCGATTGAGCGCACAGCCGACTTAACAGCCAATGGTAATTTGAGTATAAATACAGCAGATTTCACCTTTACGAAGTACACGCCCGCGATCGATTCCCTACGGGATCGCAATAAACTACAGTAACTTGAGCGATTTACTAGACATACATTCGGTTGTGATGATAAACTACGGTTAGCCGATCGAGTTATAAAATTTTAACGTGGAAAATGCTAAAAAAGTCAGTTGTTTTTACAGAAAAAGCCAAGGAAAAAAACCTCAAAAAAGAGTTATTGACTGGTTTAGTCTCATCAAACGCCTTCACTCTGGCGATCGTGGCATTGATTCATTTTAATGTGCTCGATACTCCCGACCTATTTTCGAGCAAGCAGTCGATCGACCTTTTTGGGGCGTTACCGTGAACTATTTATTACTATCATTTTTCAGCTTTTTTGTGGGAATTATCGTTGGTTTAACCGGAGTAGGAGGAGCGTCACTCATTACCCCCATGTTAATTTTTGTCTTTCAAGTTCCGGCATCAGTTGCTGTGAGTTCAGATGTCGTAGCAGCCACATTGATGAAAGTTGTTGGTGGCTGCAAACACTGGCAACAAAAAACCCTGGACTTACAAGTAGTTAAATGGTTGGCTTTGGGGAGCGTACCCGGTTCCCTGGGTGGCGTGTGGATTTTACACTGCATCAAGTACAGCGAAAATCCGAACTTAGATAGCATATTGCTGCGCTGTCTGGGAGTGGCGATCGCCCTAATTGTAGCTTTATCGCTGACCCAATTACTGCTCAAGATATTTCTCCCGAATTTGAAATTACCACAGCCGCCAGAGTGGGATTTAAATACTAATTTTGGTCGCATTTTGACGGTCAGCGCAGCAGCAATTTTAGGCTGCATAGTGGGAATCACTAGCGTGTCTTCTGGTGCGATATTCGCATTTTTGCTGATTGCTTTTTTCCGCCTGGACTCGACAAAATTGGTAGGTACAGATATTTCGCAGGCGGCAATTTTGTTGTTGTTTACTTCTCTGGGACACCTCAGCCTCGGAACGGTAGACTGGAGTTTGGTATTGCCGATTTGGTTGGGTTCGGTGCCGGGAGTTTTAGTAGGTGCTAAATTCTGCCAAATTATGCCTCAACGCCCGCTAAAGTTTGCGATTTATGGAATGTTGGCGATGGCGAGTTGGAAGTTGTATCAAGTGTGAAAAATCAATCCATTTGGGATTTTAGCATCGGAATTAATGTTACCCACAATCAGGACACGGCAGTGCCGTGTCCCTACAATTAATCTTGGTAGGGACACGGCACTGCCGTGTCCTCCTCGATCGAGCACTCGCCGTCTCCTCCTCGATCGAGCACTGCCGTCTCCTCTTAATTGCTAATTAATGCTTCTAGTTGGCTGACTGTCGGCAATTCTAAATCTTTGAACAGCGCTGTACTGAGGTAGCGTTCTCCAAAAGAAGGCTGCACAAAAACTATCAATTTTCCAGCATTTTCGGGACGCTTGCCGACTTGAATTGCGGCAAACAATGCTGCACCGGCGGAGATTCCTGACAATAATCCTTCTTCTCTGGCTAGCCGGCGACTGTAGCCGATCGCATCTTCATCGCTAACTGCAATTACTTCATCAATTAACTCTGGTTTCAACACTTCCGGGATGAATCCTGCACCAATCCCTTGAATTTTGTGAGCACCAGATTTGCCTCCAGAAAGCACGGGGCTGTTTGCTGGTTCAACTGCGATCGCCCTAAAACTCGGTTTCCGCTGTTTAATTACCTCAGCAACTCCGGTAATCGTACCGCCGGTGCCAACTCCAGCCACTAAAAAGTCTATTTTACCGTCAGTATCTGCCCAAATTTCCTCCGCCGTGGTTTCCCGGTGAATTTTCGGATTAGCGGGGTTGCGAAACTGTTGCAGCAGGAAAGCATCGGGGGTTGCTTCTACAATTTCTTCGGCACGGGCGATCGCGCTTAACATCCCTTCATGTCCGGGCGTTAATTCCAAATGAGCTCCGTAAGCTTTTAACATCGATCGGCGCTCTAAACTCATCGTATCCGGCATTGTCAAAATCAATTTGTAACCCTTAGCCGCCGCCACCATTGCCAAAGCAATTCCAGTATTGCCAGAAGTCGGTTCAACTAAAATAGTTTTCCCCGGTTCAATTAATCCCGCCTCTTCTGCCGCCTGAATCATGCTCGCCCCGATGCGATCTTTCACCGAAGCCGCCGGATTCATCCCTTCCAATTTTACCACAATTTGAGCAACTACTCCTTCGGATTGAGGAATTTTATTGAGCTGAACTAAAGGAGTTCTGCCAATTATTTCTGTAACATCCTTAGCAATTTTCATGATTGAATTTCTCTCCACTTAAATGTAGTACATGGGATTTACTTGTTTGCGATCGTCCCGCTGTTCGCACAAATCTTCCAAAGTGTATTTTTCCAAAACACTCAAAGATGCCTGTCTAACTTCCTGCCAAATTTCTAGCACCACAGTCTTTTCTATTGTGTCAGATTCCGAAACTTTTTGGCTTTTGCGACTGCTGTCACCTTCTAGGGCGACAAATACTTCTAGCAAATTTATTTGCCCAGGCTGTTTCGCTAACAAATAACCGCCTTTAGCGCCCCGCACACTCTGGACGAAGCCCGCACGTCGCAGTACGGTAAGAATTTGGTCAAGATAGCGTTCCGGTATCTCTTGAAAAGCAGCAATCTCGTTCACCTTGAGGGGGGAGTCTGTCGGGCGGCGAGTTGCCAGTTCCAAAAGGGCTAACAGGGCATATTCCACTCTAGAAGATAGTTCCACATTCGCTACTCATGTTTCAGTTTTAAATCTGATCTTCTATATTATACGGTTTTCCGCTGTATGTATAGGAGTTATCGTTTTTTTGTCACAAAATTTCCGTTTGAGAAGCATATTGCATCCCCGATCGCCAAAATTTGTGGGTGAGGCAACTAATGTGACATAATTAATAAACTACAGTAACTTGACCGAATTAGTGTACTTTTAATGGTCGAAATCCTATGAGGAACGAGAATTTAGGTAACTTAGGCTGCCGGCACTGCCGACATTTCCAACAACAAGGGCGCAGAGGCGGACACTGCCATCTATTGGGCGTAGATGTGCACAGTGGCTGGAAAGCTTGCCCCTTGGTGCTTCCCCCCTTTGCGCCATCGTGGGAACACCCAGAAACGGCTAGAGTCAAGCAATTTTAAATCAAGAAATGAGGAGAAACAAAAAAGGCAAGGGCGATCGCACTTGCCTTTAAACTTATTGAGGATTCGAGGAGAAAATTTAATTAACCCAATTTCACTCTAGATTATCTCCGGCCCAGACCATTCTCAATTTGATCGAAGATCGCATTGTCAGCGAAGAATTTATTTTGCACCGCCTTCCAGCCACCTACATCGGCGACAGTAAACAGTTTGCCAATTTTGGGAAACTGACTGCTAAATTGTCCGGCTACCGTCGAGTTAACAGGCCGAAAACCCACTTTAGCAAATTCTTGCTGAGCTTCCGGCGTGTAAAGATATTTCACAAAAGCCTCCGCCACTTTAGTAGTGCCGTGTTTAGCTGCGTTTTTATCAACTACAGCCACGGGGTTGTCAATAGAAATATTCACTTGGGGGATGATGAAAGGTTCGGTTTCGCCCTTCTGTTTCGCCAACAGAATTTCGTTTTCATAGTTGATCAGCACATCCCCTTGGTTTTGTTTGTAGAAGACATCTGACGCTTCGCGGGCATCTTTAGGAAGCACTGGCACGTTTTTGTAAACCTGAGTGACAAAGCTGCGGGCTGCTTGTTCGTTTCCGCCGTTTCGAGTTACCGAACCCCACAAAGCTAAGAAGTTCCAGCGCGCGACACCAGAGGTTTTGGGATTAGCAGTAATTACTTTGATACCCGGTTTGGCTAAATCCGCCCAGCCTTGGATTTTTTTAGGATTGCCCGATCGCGCTACTAATGCTACGACTGATTTGCTAACAATGCCGTTATTGGGTACTTCTCGTTCCCAACCCGCTTTAATTAAACCGGCTTGTTGGATGCGATCGGTATCATAAGCTAAAGCTAAGTGTACGACATCGGCTTCCAAACCATCAATCACAGCGCGAGTTTGGGAACCCGAACCGCCGTAGCTTTGGTTAAACTTGACATTCTGGTTGTTTTCTCGTTTCCACTTCGCTACAAAGCCGGGAAGGATCTTGTCGTAGGCGGATTTAGTAACAGCAAAGGAAACTAAGGTAAGTTCGACATCTTTAGGTTTCGGTTGGCTGATTGCAGGCTGAGGGATTACCCAGCTCAAGCCTAAACCTACTGCAAAAAAGAAAGTAAAAAATCTGAATAGGGACGATTTCAGCAGCGTGGCTGATTTAAGAGAAAAAACTGGTTGGCCAGTTTTTTTCTTTAATGGCTGCAAGGCACTATCTGGGAGATGATGATTCCGCATTGATGCTTCTTAGTTCCTCTTATTTTTTCTCAGGTCGATTGAGCGCACAATTAAGTTTAATGCGCTTGATATAGAGCAAATGCAGCCTGATGAGATTTGCCCGGATAATCTATAAGATTTCGCTGATGTGGCAATTCTTGTTAATGGCAACAGTGGCAAGATTGAGAGACTGTTTTGCTAGCAACTGGGCGATCGCACTCAAAGAGCGATCGCCACCTCTCTCAACTTAATTTAATACAGTACACTATTAAATACTTAATGTCTATAGGGAAACAGTAGTTATTTTTTTGAGGCGCGCTTGGCCCGAAAACGCGACATCTGTAGGGACAAAGGCTTTGCCTTTGTCCCTAGCCTCCGATCGATCGCCCATTAGTGCTGGAGATTAATTCTCAAGTCGCAAGAGCGATCGCCCGATTGCTCTTTAGATTTCGTAGTGCCACACCTCGGAAGGTTGCAGAATAATGCGGTGCAAAGGTAGGCGCTCGATCAAACCTTGCTGCTCAAAAATGCCGAGGGTGCGAGTGACGGTAACGCGACTTGTACCGAGGATTTCGGCAATATCCTGATGCGTTAAATTCATATCGATCAGATGTCCTTTCTCTATCTCTGAACCAAACTTTTTAGCCAGCCAATTCAGTAGTTTATAGAGCATGAAGTCAACTTTTTTGTAACCTCGCATTACCATAAACTCTTCAGCCTGCTGAATGTGATTGAGCAGAATGTCTCTATTCAGCCAGCGATCGGCAGATAATAGAATTGCTTCGACTTTGCTAAGACATTCCATTTGGTAAGGATCGCATTTTGATATCGGTTTGCCGATCGCATCGCCGGAGCCCCACAATCCCAAAGTGATAATTGTGCCATCTTCCAGCCAGGTTACAGTTCGCACTACCCCTGTTTCAATTTGCCACAGAGCATTGTTTCGGTTGGGCAAGTACGCTCGGCGACTAAATATATGTCGCTTCGTTTCTTCAAAAGTTTGAGCAGAAAGTGAGGAAATAGTCATATACAAAAGAAGGGAAAGGGGAAGGGTAAGGTAGAGTTGATTTTCGCGCGCTGTGCTAAATTCCAGCACCGTCTAGAAACTCCGCAATCAATCTATCGGAAGACAGCGATAATTCATTTCTTTTTGCCTCGGTTGGCTCGGATTCAGTTGTTTTGGGCGAACACGAGCTAGATTTTAAAATATTAACCTGGTCTTCTAAATACTTAATTCGATCGAACAAAGCTCGAATCGCTTGAGCTTCCAAATCAGGTGTATTTTGAGAATTTTGAGCATCTCCCGTCTGCCGTTTTCGAGAGATGATGCGGCCGGGAATTCCCACAACCGTGCAATCGCTAGGGACTTCCCGCAGCACTACCGAACCCGCACCAATGCGAACATTATTGCCAATTTGGATATTGCCTAAAACCTTAGCGCCGGCACCGACAACTACATTTTCTCCCAGCGTCGGATGCCGTTTTCCTGTTTCTTTGCCCGTGCCGCCGAGGGTGGCTCCTTGATAAATTACAGCATAATTTCCGACGATCGCAGTTTCGCCAATTACCACTCCCATACCGTGGTCAATAAACACGCCCCTACCAATTTTCGCTCCGGGGTGGATCTCGATTCCCGTCAAAAAGCGGCTGATCTGGGAAATTAAGCGCGGTACAAACGGCAGTCCAGCGGAGTAAAGCCAGTGTGCTGTCCGGTGTAAAGAAAGTGCTTGCAGTCCGGGATAGCAAAATAATACTTCCAGCCAGTTGCGCGCTGCGGGGTCGCGTTCGTAAATGATTTGTAAGTCGCTCACCATATTTAGTCTCGCCGTGTTTCGGTTCTACATTACCGGCAGTGCCGACAATTTTAGCTGCATCAAGCTGTCTTGCTAGCAGCATTATCACCCATAATACTATAAATCGATCTATTTACTGTAGTTTGTTGGCAAAATTTCCGCCCTCTCCTTTTCTTTCTAAGCAGCCTCAGAGGTTTTATGCGAAACCAACGGTGCAGTTTTTCTAACTTCCTGCCGCAGCGGAATCTCGATCGAGAATTCCGTCCCCAATCCCGGTGTCGAATCGCAGCGCAGCGTACCCTTGTGCTTTTCTACGACAATTTTGTAGCCTATAGACAGTCCCAATCCCGTGCCTTTTCCGGCTGGTTTGGTAGTAAAAAACGGGTCAAACAGCCGCTGTTTGACATTCTCTGGAATGCCGTGGCCGTTGTCAGATATCCGCACGGTTATCTTGTCTGGCATTGAATATTCTGTAGCAATCGCGATCGTACTGGGATTAATTTTTGATTCCCATTCGCCGCGCTCGATGCTGTAACTGTCAAGGGCATCGATCGCATTAGCAAGAATATTCATAAACACCTGATTTAACTGTCCGACATAACACTCAACCATCGGTAAGTTGCCGTAGTTTTTTACAACCCCGATCGGCGGGCGCGAGTCTGTAGCTTTCAGCCGGCTTTGCAGAATCAGCAGAGTGCTGTCAATGCCTTCATGGATGTTGACAGGTTTCATTTCGCTCTCGTCCAAGCGAGAGAAATTTCGCAAAGATTGGACAAGTTGAATAATGCGATCGGCTCCTATTTTCATCGATGACAGCAGTTGCCGCATATCTTGGCACAGAAAGTCAAAATCAATATTTTCTAAATGCTCTGAAATTTCCGAGGGAGGGTATAAATAGTGTTTTTGGTACAGTTCCACTAACTCCAACAAATCCCTAGCATATTCGCTGGCATGGTGGATGTTGCCGTAAATAAAATTAATAGGATTATTGATTTCGTGGGCGACGCCAGCAACTAACAAACCCAAACCAGACATTTTTTCCTGTTGAACCAGTTGAGATTGAGTTTCCTGCAATTCCTGTATAGTTTTGGCTAATTCTTGAGATTTAGCCGTGCGTTCGGCTGCTACTTTTTCGATGCGATCGGTATAATTGAGCAAGCTCAATAAATAACTGGTTGCTGCCAGAGTTAAAACTGTCCCGAAAACTAAAACAGTCAGAGAACGCCAATATTTTAAAGGATTAATGTACTCCGGCGTTACCAGAAATCGCAGCAACCACCTGCGGTTTTCGATATTGAGAATGCGAGTGCAACTACTACCGTCCGGGCAGTAAATTCTTTCCCCAATTTGGAGTTGATTTTTAGTATTTTCGTCTGTGATTATCCTTTTGGTCTTGGATTCGTAAAAAGCGAGAAATCTTTCTGATTCAGAAGCCATAGCATCTTGAATGTCAACATTAACAAAGTTTAGCTTGGTTTCCTGCACTGCCGATTTAACAACCGCATCAATCAGCAACACACCCAGAGTAAAACCTTTTAAATTTTCTTGTTTCAAGACTGGGACACTTGACGCAAGCCCAGAGGTATTCCCAGCAGAAACTTTACTAAAAATAGGCTGGAATACAAAGATGCTGGAGAGATTTTGGGTTGGCAATATTTGGCGTTCAGTGGCGGTTATTTCTTGTCTTTTTGCTGCTTGTTCTAAAGCTCGCCGATTGGGAGTCAAGTCTAAACCTAAATCTATTTCATCTGTCAGGAATTGCTGAGACTCAGAAACGCGGGGTAGCCACGCGATCGCCTTCAGGCTAGGGTGGCGATACAGGGCCGAACCGACAAATTGCTTAATCTCGGGTTTTTTATCGTCCTCAAATACGCTGTAAAAAGCGGACGCTGCCCGAATTACTTCTATATTGCCGCCAACATCTCTCTGGATGTCTGTAGCTATTTTGTCCAGCCGTTCTTGCAGTTCTGCTTGCATGAATTTGTATTCCCAATTGTACGCGATCGAACAGGCGATCGCAGACAGTCCCAATCCCGCACAAAGTGTTAACCCGACTTGGATGTAGCGGCGATAATCAAGTAAAGTGCTAGTTGCTAAATTGAACAATTTGTTGACTCTCATGTTCTTAGATACCGTAGGGTGCGTCGCTATGAATAATCTCAACATCAGAAGAGAAATTTTCGCAGCGACGCACCCTATAAGGGGCGGGGAAAGCAATTTCCAACCTTGATTTATAGCGATCGGTGCGTAAGTCCTATAAGAGAGTTTTGTAGCAGCTCCCCGATCGCATTTTGACTAAGATGCAGTCGCTGATTTTAAATTGAATAAGCAGGGAAAGTCATCGCGTGTTTGGGCTTGACGTAAACCTGTTGCTCTCGCTGTAACTGTAGGGCGTCGAAGCGATCGCGACTGAGGTAAGCTGTCACCATTTGGCCCGATTCCAACAGCAACTCGGTTTGAATTTCCCGCCCTAAATGAATGATCCGGCTAACTTTTGCTAATGCAAAACCCGACTCCGGCTTAGTTTGAATTTCCACGTCGTGGGGGCGCAAAAACACTACTTCAGAATGAGCGGCTCCACTATTTTGAGCCGTTGTAACGTTGCTGGCGAACAAACCCGCAGCATTCGGCAGAACGTTGACAGGCCCAATAAAACTCATCACAAAAGCTGTTGCCGGTTTGTCGTAAATTTCAGCAGGAGTGCCAACTTGTTCGACTCTACCTTTGTTCATCACCACAATTTCATCGGCTACTTCCATAGCTTCTTCTTGGTCGTGAGTCACAAAAACTGTGGTGATGTTAACTTCTTTGTGAAGGTTGTGCAGCCACGATCGCAATTCTTTGCGGACTTTAGCATCCAATGCTCCAAAAGGTTCATCTAGCAGCAGCACTTTCGGCTGAACAGCTAGAGCTCTGGCTAAGGCTACCCGCTGCCGCTGGCCCCCGGAAAGTTGCGAAGGATAGCGATCGCCCAAACCTGTCAACTGAACTAAATCCAAAAGTTCATCAACCCGCCTGCGAATAGAATCTTTAGGAACTTTGCGAATTTCCATCGCAAAAGCAATATTTTTCTTAATAGTCATGTGTTTGAACAAAGCGTAATGCTGAAACACAAAACCAATATGCCGTTCCTGCACCGACTGCCGAGTAGCATCTTCGCCGATCAAGTAAATGTGACCGCTGTCTGGGGGCTCAAGTCCCGCAATCATCCTCAGCAGAGTCGATTTCCCGGAACCCGAAGGCCCCAACAGCGCGACTAAAGAGCCGCTTTTGATTTCCAAATTCACGTTGTCAATGGCGTGAAACGAGCCAAAATGTTTCGATACGTTCTGAATTGTAATGCTCATGACTTTATTTACCTATTTTGGGAGTTGACGATCAAGTTAACTCCGAATATCCGATATAATTATAGTAGTATATCGTAAAATTAATATTTTGCAAGGCTTGTAACTTTTTGTAGGGTGTTTCGAGGGCAGGCTGATGGGGACGGCGGTTGAAACCGCGACTATACAAACGAAGTCCGCGCAACGCGAGACTAATAAATAAGCTGTTCGGCATTTAAAAGTGGAGCGGTTTTGCCCGACTCCCGGCGATATTGAAGATTTCAGGTACGAATTGCTCAATCTGAACTGCGATCGCACACAATTTAGATCACAATAGTAAATTCAGAAGCCCGCCAGCTTCAACTTTGAGAAACTACCAAGAATAAGTTCTAACAGAGACACCACTATGGGAAAACCAACAGGCTTTATCGAATTCTTGCGCGAATTGCCCTCCGAACTCTCACCAGTCGAGAGAGTCCACAACTGGGACGAATTTCACCTACCAATGGACGAGGACAAACTCCGCACCCAAGGAGCCCGCTGCATGGACTGTGGCATCCCATTTTGCCACACCGGAAACCTGATTAGCGGCATGGCCAGCGGCTGCCCGATCAATAACCTGATTCCCGAATGGAACGACCTAGTATATCGAGGCCTCTGGAAAGAAGCCCTAGACAGACTCCACAAAACTAACAACTTCCCCGAATTCACCGGCCGCGTCTGTCCCGCCCCCTGCGAAGGCGCTTGCGTGCTCGGCATCAACAACCCGCCAGTCACAATCAAAAACATCGAAGCCTCAATCATCGACAAAGGCTGGGATGAAGGCTGGATTACCGCCGAACCACCAGCCAAACGCACCGGCAAAAACATCGCCATCATCGGTTCCGGGCCCGCCGGTTTGTCCGCCGCCGCCCAACTCAACAAAGCCGGTCATTGGGTAACAGTGTTTGAAAGAGCCGATCGCCCCGGCGGCCTGCTAATGTATGGCATCCCCAACATGAAGCTAGACAAAGAACAAGTCGTCATGCGTCGCCTCAAAGTCCTCGAAGACGAAGGCGTAAAGTTCATCTGCAACACCGAAGTCGGCAAAGACTTACCAGTAGAACAACTACTCAAAGAATTCGACTCCGTTGTCCTCTGTACCGGCGCCACCAAACCCCGCGACTTAGGCATCGAAGGGCGCGAATTAAAAGGCATCCACTTCGCAATGGACTTTTTGACTGCGAACACCAAAGCAGTTTTAGACAAGAACACCAACGATAACTTCATCTGGGCCGCCGGCAAAGATGTCGTGATTATCGGCGGTGGCGACACCGGCACCGACTGCGTGGGCACCTCCATCCGCCACGGCTGCAACAGCCTCGTGCAGCTTGAAATCATGCCCAAACCGCCCTCAGAACGGGCGGCCAACAATCCCTGGCCCGAATGGCCAAAAGTCTACCGTCTCGACTACGGCCAAGAAGAAGCCGCAGCCAAATTCGGCGATGATCCCCGTGGCTATCTCACCACTGCGACTAAGTTCGAGGGCGACGAAAACGGCAATGTCAAAGCTGTGCACACCGTTGAGGTGGAGTGGGCGAAAAACGAAAAAGGGCAGTTTATTCCCAAACACATCCCCGGCACCGAAAAAGTCTTGCCAGCCCAGCTTGTGTTGCTAGCGATGGGCTTCCTCGGCCCGGAACAACCTTTGCTGGATGCTATGGGATTGGAACGCGACGCGCGCAGTAATGTGAAAGCGGATCACGAAAAATATACAACTAGCATTCCCGGAGTTTTTGCCGCTGGTGACTGTCGCCGGGGTCAGAGTTTGGTGGTTTGGGCGATTAATGAAGGGCGGGGCGTCGCCCGCGAGTGTGACCTTTATTTGATGGGGAGCACGGATTTGCCCTAATTGATATCAAATTCGGTTGCGTCGGAATTATTAGTAACCAAAGAATCCCCTCGCCTTTAGGCAGGGGAGTCTCTATCACTCGCGTGCTCCAGCAGTTTTAAGCAGTTTCACCACTTCTTTGTAACTGTTAAACTCAGCCAGCATTAAAGCTGTATAATTCCCCAGATTTTTATGATTTACATCGGCACCCGCATCAATTAAAATTTTGATAATATCGACAGAACCCCGATGTGCGGCCCACATTAAAGCAGTGGCATCGGAATTATCCCGTAGATTGACATCTGCACCGCTGTCAACTAATAATTTCGCGATCGCAACATGACCTCGAATGCAGGCTTTCATTAAAGCCGTTTTCCCTTGATCCCCAGGGATATTAGGATCGACACCACCCTCAAGCAAGACTTTTACCGTCTCAGTATGTCCTTGAAAAACAGCTAGAGTTAAAGCAGTCTCCCCAAAGTTTTTAGCATTAAGAAAATCAGCATTATTTTGATTGACTTTTTGCAACAAAGCTGATAGGATAGTCGTGTATCCGTGAACAGCAGCTACCAGCAAAGGCGTATCCCCCAACCGATTTCTCTGCTCGACACTAGCACCCCGGTTCAAAAGCAATTCCACAACATCCTCATAACCTTCAAGCACAGCAAAATTCAAAGCTGTTTCATCATCTTTATCCTTAGCATTGATGTCAGCGCCAGCATCAAGTAAAATAAGGGCGATCGGCAAAGTTCCCCCAGCAGCAGCAGCCATCAAAGCGGTTCCCCCATCCCGATTTTTCACATTCACATCAGCACCAGCACCAAGCAAGGCTAGCACCACATCCACATGACCAAAATCAGCAGCCAAAGTTAAAGCTGTTTCCCCATCTTTGTCAAAAATGCCAACATCAGCACCAGCAGCTAATAATAGCTCAATCACTGATAAATTACCCACAATAGCAGCCTGCATCAAAGCAGTTTTGCTATCAGCATTTTTAATATTAGGATCGGCACCACAATTGAGTAAAATTCGGATTATTGCAGCGCGACCTTGACTAACTGCTAAAAATAGGATAGAATTGTCAGCAATAGCTCCTGCATCTCCCAAGGCTTTGACTACACTTTCATTGCCAGATAAAGCAGCTATCTTCAAGGCAGAATCTCCATCGCGATCGCACACATTCACATCAGCACTAGCAGTAAGTAACAGCCGCACAACATTGATATCACCTTTCAGAGAAGCCGCCATCAAAGCCGTGCTACCATCATCATTTTTAGCATTAACATCAGCACCCCCAGCCAGCAACAGTCGCACAGAATCAGCTTGCTTGTGAGCCGCAGCCAACATCAAAGCTGTCAAACCAAAACGCCTTCTGACTTGGTTGACATTAGCGCCATTTTTGAGTAAAATACGCACGATTTCCGCATAGCCCTTTTGGGCCGCAAACATCAAAGCCGTCGTCCCTTCAGAGTCTTTGGCGTCAGGGTTAACACCCTTAGCGAGTAAGGCTTGTACGTGAATAATGTTGCCAGTCTTGGCAGCTTGGATTAATAAAGCGTCTTGTTTAGTGGCGGGCATAACAGTGTCTCATTTTATATATTTGTACCGTCGCATGAGACGGCCTGACTGGTATGCTAAGTTTTATGAAGTATGTTTACGAATCCTGAGAACACTATGAATCTTGAAATTCCTCAGTCAGTGAAAGTTTGGAGCCAATTTTTCCACCCAGTGTTAATGTGGGTATTGCTAGCAATCTCATTCTATGCTTTGTATCTCGGCGTTCAAATCCGGCGCACCAGAAGTGCCGAAGGCGAAGTCAAAAAAGAGTTAATTAAGGGAAAATTCAACCTTAAGCATCACCAGATGGGTTCTTTGCTGCTAGCCTTGATGGTAACAGGTTCGATCGGCGGTATGGCCGTCACCTACATCAACAACGGCAAACTATTTGTGGGTTCCCACTTGCTGGCAGGGTTGGGAATGACGGCAATCATTGCGATATCTGCGTCCCTGACACCTTTGATGCAAAAAGGCAACAATGTCGCCAGATATACTCACATCGCGCTGAATGTGGCGCTGCTGGGGCTGTTTGGTTGGCAAGCGCTAACAGGCGTGGAAATCGTCCAAAGAATTATCAGTAAAATGTGATTGTTTGAATGATATTGCTAATCACTAATTGCTTTGGGGCGATTAGTGATTAGCAATTGAATTGTATTTCAAAGAATTAATTCTCCTTCCTCCCGTCCAAATATACTTTAACTTCCCTCAAAATTCCCCGATTCCCATCAAAAGTAATTAAATTAATAGCTTCATCAAAAGAACTCCAAGCATAATTCTGAACTTCTTCAGCTTGCAAAACAACTTCCATTGAATTTACAAAAGCCACAAAGTAAGTAACAGTCTTTTCAATTAGTTCCCCTTCCTTCGCAAAGGAATAGTGTTTCACGGAACTCGGCACAGATTCCTGAACAAAAGAATAATGTTCCACAAAACTCGGCTCCTCCAGCACTTCATAATCGCGGATGCCAGTTTCCTCTTCCAATTCCCGTTTCGCGGTTTCTAGTGCAGATTCACCCGGATCTGCATGACCTTTAGGAAATGCCCAATGTCCGGCTTGATGTTGAATCAACAAAAATAAAAGGTCAGATTCAGTAGAAAAAACTGGTATAATTCCAAAAGCTTCATCTTTCATGGTTTTTCTATTTCCTATTATTAACTAATCCTAATCTTCTCTTAGTCCGTGCAGGCGGACTTCGTTTGTGTAGACGCTATTTCCAAGAGACTGTTGGCGAATTCACAGAGGGTGTCACCCCTCACCAATGAAACCAGCACTCGCGGTGTTTCTCACATAGATAGTGTAGGTTGGGTTGAGGAACGAAACCCAACACCTTATTTTAGAAGAGTTGGGTTTCTATGAAACCAGCAGTCGCGGTGTTTCTCACATAGATAGTGTAGGTTGGGTTGAGGAACGAAACCCAACACCTTATTTTAGAAGAGTTGGGTTTCGCTGACGCTCTACCCAACCTACACTATCTACTTTTTGTGATTACATGGTTTGAACTAAAATTCCCAGCCCAACCGAGTCGGTTGTTCATAAACCCGCTTCAAAGTATTGATGTCCTTCGCAGAAATAGGTGGAGGATTTCTCACTTGAGACTTAAAAAGTACATCAGTTTCTAATAAACTGTGACCCCAAATTCCTAAAGCGTGACCCAACTCGTGACGCGCCATCGCCGCAATATACTTTCCCACCTGATTCGGATTCAAATAAACCGAAAACCGATGAGATAATATAGTTTTATCGCCATCCTGACTGGTGTATAATTCGTAGACAGATTCTCCCGATCGCACTTTCTCCCCTGGACGCAAAGGCGGAGCCTGACGTAAAATTCTAATATCAGCCACCTCGGAACTATCTACCACTGCCAAAGGTAAATAAACCCCCCATTCCCGGATTACACCTAACATAGCCTCTACCCATTCTTCAGAGCGAGTGGTATTTACTGGATGCTCGACATAAATCTGAATCGGAAATTTAGACCAAACCAAATGACCGACTTTTGGGGGTTTTATGCGATCGAAATAATCGCCACTATTAGTTGAGTCTTGCCAATTAGCCAGGGTTGGTGGCAAGGAGTGAACCCGTGGAGACGGCCAATTATCGGGAGGAGGAGGACTCGCAGCAGGGGTATAAACCTGAGTCAAAATTATGAGGCTAAAACAAGATAAAGCCAATGAAAAAAGTGTCCAAAATCTTCTCTTAACTTTCCATAATGACATTTTTGCAACCGCAGTTAAATTTCATATGTTGCACCATTTTCAAGAACAGGCAAGATGCCTGTTCCACAAAGAATCAATTTGATTGTGGCACGGGCATCTTGCCCGTGAGTTATCTGCCCCTAATCTTATAACTTAGGAGTCAACCAACCAGCACTCAAAATCACCGTCAAACCCATAAAAACAATAGCCAAACCCCAAGTAATCCGGTTTAGAGTAGTCTCAGCACTCTTGGTACTGGTAAACAATTGAGCTTGTCCGCCAATACCTCCAATCCCATCACCTTTAGGGCTGTGTAGCAACACCAGAACTACAACTCCGAAAGCAGACACAGACCAGATAATTTGTAAGAGAGAAACAATATTCATAATTCTGAGTAATTGGTAATCAGTAATTGGTAATTTATCATCATATCAAATCCGGTCGATCGCCCGCAATTTATGTAGGACAGGGCGGCGTGTTCATAGGTGTCAACAATCAGAGGCTTAAATTGTAGGTTGGGTTGAGGAACGAAACCCAACATTTTTCGTAGATTTGTTGGGTGGCGCTACGCTTAACCCAACCTACAGAAGAGGACACGGCAGTGCCCATTGGTGTCAACTTAAGCCTGAAAGCCCTGAGAAATCTGGTTTTTACCTGAGTCTAGATCCCCCTAAATCCNTTCTTAAGGGGGGTTAGGGGGGATCTGGCCTTAATCGTCAAACAGTAGTCTCTGACTGGGTTTGACGTTAAGTTGACACCAATGGGCAGTGCCGTTTCCCTACAACCGGACTCGCACCGGAGAGCGATTGGTGCGAACTTCAAAATCAGCCGATCGCATCATAGAACGTCCTGTCATCTCAGGAGGCTGAGGCAATCTCAAAAACTCCAAAATCGTCGGCGCAATATCAGCCAAACAGCCATCATCCCTCAAAGGAACATCCGTTCCGTGACCCGGAATCTTCAGACCTTCGCCTTCTACTAGAATAAACGGCACGGGGTTAGTCGTGTGAGCCGTCCAAGGATTTCCGTCCTCGTCAAACATCTGCTCAGCATTACCGTGGTCAGCGATAATAATTGCCGTTCCCCCAGCTTTGGTAACGCCAGTCACCAGCCGCCCTAAACATTTGTCTACAGTTTCGATCGCAATTATAGTCGCATCCATCATCCCCGTATGACCAACCATATCCGGGTTAGCGTAGTTAATCGCCACAAACGAATAAATACCCTTCTCAATCGCCGCCAGCGCCCCATCCGTCACTAGGGCCGCCGACATTTCGGGTGCTTCATCGTAAGTCGCCACCATCGGACTCTGCACCATTTCGCGGTCTTCCCCCTCAAAAGGCGCTTCCAGCCCCCCATTGAAAAAATAAGTCACATGAGCATACTTTTCAGTTTCCGCACTCCGCAACTGCCGCAAACCGTGTTTCGAGATCACTTCGCCCAGAATATTGTTCAAATTCTGCGGTTCAAAGGCCACCAAAACTGAAGACAACTTCGGATCGTATTGAGTAAAACTGGCAAAGATTAGTGGATCAATTAACTGCCGTTCAAAGCCTTTAAAATTGCGATCGACAAAGGCCTGAGTCAACTCTCTAGCCCTGTCTGGGCGAAAATTAAAGAAAATCATCCCATCGCCGGATGCCACTGCTCCGGGCGCAATACGGGTCGGAATTGCAAACTCGTCCGTTACCCCAGAATCATAAGATGCCTGTAATACTTCCACAGCCGATCGACCATCAGGCACACTCTCAGTCGTCATCACATCATAGGCGCGTTGCACCCGATCCCAACGCTTATCACGATCCATCGCGTAATAGCGACCGCTGAGAGTGACAATTTTGCCGATCGCGACCTTTTCGATATAACCTTCAATCTTGGCTAGAGCTTCGACACCCTCTTTCGGAGTAGTATCGCGGCCATCGGTAATTGCGTGAATGCAAACCTCCGCAATTCCTTGGGCTTTTGCCAATTGCAGCAAGCCCTGAATATGACTGAGATGAGAATGAACCCCGCCCTCGGAACAAAGGCCTGTGAGGTGCAACTTACCGCCGCTAGCGCGGACTTTCTCGCACAGCCGAACCAGCGCTGGATTGCTCAGCAAAGAACCATCTTCCACTGCATCGGAGATCCGCACTAACTCTTGAGGCACAACCCGGCCCGCACCGATATTCAAGTGACCGACTTCGGAGTTGCCCATTTGCCCGTCGGGAAGACCTACGGCTCTACCGGAAGTACGAATCAGAGTTTTGGGATAGACTGCCCAGAGACTGTCCATCACTGGTGTTTTCGCGGCTGCGATCGCATTTCCGTCGGTTTCTTCGCGATAACCCCAGCCATCTAAAATGATCAGCACTACAGGAGATACAAACGCTTGTGCCATGCCAATACCTTATTTAGTATGATTTTTCAGTTATAGTTTCGTTTCACATAGATTTATAGAATATTTTATCTATGTTTTCTTTGATTTTTTACGCTTTTACCAACCGCTTGGTTAGCTTTGAGATTGATATACTCCCCTCCCGTCGGGCGAGGGGATTCTAGGGTCAAACAGCAATTGCAGGCTTAGCCTGTCACACATCGCCTAACTTAACGGGTAAGAAAATCAAGATTTTAGGATGGTAGATCTTAGTTGCGATCGGTGTGTGAAAGTTGAATCCACGCTATTAGGACGGAACACTAGCACATATCGGGTTTTGATGTCAATAGTTCTCAGCTCTCAATTGAAAAATCCCAGTAATTTCTCTGGGACGATCGCATGAGTCGAATTCCGTGATAGCTGGAATTCCGAAAAATCAGATAACTTGGCAATTGTTATGCGATCGCATAACATCGAACACAGATAAACTTAAAGCGACAACGGGCTGTAATTGCAAAGTCGTGTTGGATATGTTGAAATCAAGCAGTTAAGAGCGATCGGCAATGCACAAACTTTTATATTTTGCAACTATAGGACTACTAGCTTTTGCGATCGGAGGCTGCGGTGACGGCGGGGGCGGCGATACAGCCAGCCCCAGCCCCACTCCTAGTGCAGCTTCTCCATCATCGGCAGCCGCTGGCCCCACCCCAGGGGCTCAGACTTTCCAGTCTCCGATAGTCCCGGCTGGGCCAAGTGGGTTAATTCGATCGACCAACCCCGACCAACGAGCAACACAGAGTCAAACAGGCATCGACAACAAAAAGAACCAGCCCAACACACCAGCGGGTCAGCCCATACCGCCAGGCCTCTTGACACCAAATCCTGTTCAGATAGACCCCTTTGGCCCACTTCCCCCGATCGCAGTTCAAAACCCAGGCGGAGCTGTATCTGGCGGAGTCCCAGCAGGGCCGATGACAGCCAATCCGTTACCCAAGCTGCTACCGCGAGAGGTTGCCGTGCTATCCAAACTGCCAGAGCTAACCCGCCCAGTCCAAATTGGAGGAACTAAACTCAAAGGCCCCGCCGCTCCCCAAATCAATCTCAGCCCGACAGCAAGAGGCGTTGTCAGAGAATTCAGGACGCTTCAGGCTCTGCTGGATGAGACCACACAAAATTCCGAGTACGGTAACGATGTGGGTAAATTGGTCACAACTATCTACGGAATACCAGGAACAAGGAGTTTTGGTGTTACCAGACGAGAGTTGCTACTAAGTAACCGACCATTTTTCCGAAGAATAGAAAAGGCTCTGGGTGAATATGTAACAGCCTCAAACTTGTGGAACATTTATGGAGAAAAATCGCCTCCTGACGCTCTCCGGTGTTCGATCGTACCGGAAATAGCAGAGGCAATTGAGGTATATCGACCACCGACAGAAATAAGGGGGGAACTTTCCTGCGTGACGCGAGTAAATTTGCTGCAAGCAGTTTGGCGACAGGGTAAGAATAGAGTTGATGCGGCCATGCGCGATCAAGACTACAACGCGCGAACCATAGCAAAAGGACCTATTCTGCCAGTTCTATCCGAAAGCACGGCAAATCCTCAACCCGCAGGCGAGAAGGCCCAGCCTCGCGAAGTAGCCTCGTTGCCACAATTACCAGGGCTAAACCCCCCGCCAGTAGGACTTCGACCAGCGGGAAATCGGCTCATAGCAGCCAGACCATTAGGAGCTCCTTCTCTGCCGTCCGGCGATGGCGCGCAAGTTGGCTCCCCGCGCCAAGTTCCGGGGCTGAATGCGCCTCAATTGGGTCGTCGCCCTGGGCAGCCTAGACAACCTGGTCTGCCTTCCGGCGATGGGGCGCAAATTGCTTCTCCGCGCCAAGTTCCGGGGCTAAATACGCCTCAATTGGGCCGCCGTCCGACTGCAATAACTACCGATACGAATCCCCGTACTGCTACGAATCCCCGTACTGCTACGAATCCCCGTACTGCTACGAATCCCCGTACTGCTACGAATCCCCGTACTGCTACGAATCCCCGTACTGCTACGAATCCCCGTACTGCTACGAATCCCCGTCCAGCAGCCCCGCGCCCGCCCCAGCCAATTGCAGCTAGACCCGTAGGAGTGCCGAATCTGCCACCACTGCCAGTAGACAAGCGTCCGCCCCAGTGGGTAGACCCCAATCCGCCTCCAGTCAAGCAAGTTCCGGCAATTCCTGCGCCACCTCCACCACCTTCTACTGACCTCGCTACAGGCACTGAAGTCAGCGGAGTTGTGAAAGTGGGGAGCGAGACGCAAGTGATTGTCAGAGTACCGAATGAACCAACCAGTCGCTATGTCAAAGTAGGGCAACGATTGTCTAACGGGCGAGTTTTGGTGAAGCGGGTTGATGTCAAGTCAGGAGCTGATCCGATCGTGATTCTGGAAGAAAACGGCGTTGAAGTTGCCAAAGCAGTTGGGGAAAAACCCCCAAGTCGTGAACCAAAACCCGCTAATGCAGTTATTAGCCGTCTGCCAAATGCTGGTAGAGCGACGGGGCGCTAATAATTGACAGTAAAGCAGCAAAAATGCTAGGGGCAAAAACTTTAATTTTTGCCTTTTTGTATTTAGGGCTGATCTCAAAGTTTGAAAGTAAAATCAATATAGTTGAGGAGACGGCAGTGCCCATTGGTGTCAACTTAAGCTCAAACTCAGTCAGAGACTGCTGTTTGACTATTAACGCCAGATCCCCCCTAGCCCCCCTTAAGAAGGGGGGGACAAGAGTCCGCTCAAAGTCCCCCTTCTTAAGGGGGATTTAGGGGGATCTAGACTCAGGTAAAAACC
>NZ_NXIB02000074.1 GCF_002412335.2 Tychonema bourrellyi FEM_GT703 | reverse complement strand
TTCACTTTTGCCCCCTCACTCCGTGTATGTGCCAGTTGGGGGTGCGGAATGTGGGTCATAAGGAGTGTAAACGGAATTGATATGATATCAAATCTGTTAGCATCGGAATAATAAATTCGAGCTCACCGTTGACTGTCAACCGTCAACAGTCAACAGTCAACAGTCAAAATCATTCCGGTATTACCGGAATTGATATGATACTCATTTGAGTTACAGCAGAGCAATTGTGGTTAAACAATATAAGGAGAATCGATCGCCTTTGCCCGTTTAATCGCCACCAAAGTCTGGTAAATCAAAGCTGAAATCTCTCCACGGGTGACATCCCGCTGCGGCGAAAGCCAATCGCGGGAAGGATAATTAACCACAATCTTCAAGCTAGTTGCCGCGGCGATCGCACTTAAAGCAAAATTAGGAATTTGAGCGCGATCGGTGTATACTTTCAGAGTATCAGCATTTCCCCCCTTCAGTTCCAAACCATTAACCAAAGACACGATCGCCTCAGTCTTAGTCAAATTCAAATTCGGGCCAAACTTCAACCCCGGAAACCCCGACAAAAACCCAGCCCGATTCGCCCGTTCGATCGCACTTCTGGCCCAAAAACTAGCAGAAACATCAATAAAATTCGTAGCCGCCGCCTTCGGAATCGGACTAAACGCACTCACCAACAACGAAGCATATTGAGCCCGATTTAAACTCTCATCCGGCCGAAAAGAACCATCCGGCATACCACTAATCATATTCGCCGCCGCCAACGCCTCAATAAACTTCTGAGCCCAATGTCCAGAAATATCATTGAACCTCGCATCGCCGATATTCGGATTGCCGCCACCCTTTCTCACCGCAGCTTGTACAGCTTGAAAAGCATTCACTTTTCCATAACCAAACCAATCGCTACGACGGTTTTTAAGATCATAAGTACCCATGCGAATACCCAACTGGGGATCGGGATCGGGATCGACAATTTTGTCAGTAGTTTGTTCAAGAATTCCCCGCACTTCCCGCGCCGTCAAACGGGGGTTTGCTGAAAGTATCAAAGCTGCAACTCCAGCCACTACTGGAGTCGCGCTGGAAGTACCACCAAAGGAGTCTGTATAGTCCCCCACATCATAGCCAGCAATGCCGATGCGATCGGCAGTAAACACCCCCAAACCGGGCAAATCCTGTGTTACCTCCGGCGGAGTGCTGATATATCCAGTTTGCTGCATCCAGGTTCCCGGCGGGGCGTTATTGCTGGGGGCGCAAACCGAAATGCTACTACCCCAATTGCTGTAAGCTGATTTTTTATTCAAGGAAGTCGAAGCCGCCACCGCAATCACGTCTGGGTGAACAGCGTAGCCACTCAGCCATTGAGTTTGACCCTTGATTATGTCATTGGGCCAGCCTTTTTCATTAATCGTACCGTTGACGGGGCGGTTGGCATTGCCGGCTGCGAACACAATCACGCAACCTCTGCCGCCACGCCCTTGGGTGGCTGCTTTGGTGATGACGGCACTTTGTCTGAGGGAAAGGGGAAAATAAACGGCTGATGGCCCCCAACTACAAGAAATGACGGCGGCCCCTTTTTCGATCGCCCAATTGAATATTTGTTCAACAGAATCATCATCCAAGTAGCCCGTAGTACGGATCGGCATCAGGGCGCATCCAGGGGCGACACCAACAATGCCTTTGCCGTTTTCTTCCGCAACGGCGACACCAGCGCAGGAAGTGCCATGATTGTCTGAATCTAGAACAGGCATTGGGGACAAGTCGTTGTCTTTTAAATCGAGGGGAAAAACGATTTTGCCTTGGCCTTGAAAATCGGGGTGTGTCATGTCTACGGAATCATCTGCGATCGCAATTACGATCGATCGTACTCCGCGAGTAATGTCCCAAGCTTTCTCAGCAAAAATGTGAGAACCCGCAACCATTTGGCTACCACTTTTGTTGTTGAGATACCACTGTCTGGAATAAAGCGGATCACGGGGAATATAATGTTGTTGAGTTTGTACTATAATATTCGGTTCAGCGACCAGAACTTCTGCATATCTAGTGAGGCGGTTGGCAATTTTAATCGGATTTTCTGTTGCTTGTTTGGTGACTTCACAGATAAATGTATTGCGAATTCCTTCTACTTGTCCGACTATTTTTAATACTGCTGCATTGACGATCGCATTTCGCGATTGTTCGTCTACTTGTTCGCCAAATTGTATGGTAATGCGATCGGTTAAATAAAAGAATGCACCCGGATTTTTGGCAGGGGAATAGACATGGCTAGCAAAAGCGATCGCATCGCTAGCCCTAGCCGCTTGCATGGCGGTATTCAGAAGCGCTGGCGCAACTAGATATTCTTCGAGATTGCTGTTTCCAATAGGTTGGTTGAATTTTGCCTCAGTGTTCGCTAGCCAAGGGTTTGAGGCTGATGCTGTGGATGAGGGGCGGACTGTAAAGCGATCGGGAACTTTTGACAGCAGCACTTCGTCTCCGCCTCGTTGCAAAATCAATGCCAGACTTTGATCAGGGACTCCTATACCTTGATAATTGAGGAGAGTGCTGGTGTCGGGTTGGTTTGGTTGTACCATCAGAAATTGTCCTGTTTAATTTTGATCCAGTTTGACTATTTGATTTTCCGCTCCATGAAACTTACTCAAATCTACCTACGGCAGATTTGATGTTCACTTCCTGCTTCTACCAAGGGAGTCGGCTCCTTCTTGTCCACAGGCTTAACTTCAGACTGAGCTAGTCTTACTTTCTCAGAACAACGAGACAAATTAATTGCAGCGTTCACATCTCGGTTAATTGACAAATTGCAGTAGCCACAATTAAAAACTCGTTCTTTTAATGGCATTGATTGAACATGACCACAGTTTGAGCAGGTTTTAGAAGAAGGGAACCATCTATCCACTAACTCAACTTTCGTGCCATACATTCCAGATTTATACGTCAATTGACGACGAAATTCATAAAAACCACAATCGGAAATAGCTGCGGCTAACTTCTGGTTAGCCATCAGGCCGCTCACCTTCAAATCTTCGATGCGAATGTGAGCATATTTTTGGCTAATATCTGTCGTCGTTTTCTGTAGAAAATCTCGACGAACATTTGCAGTTCTCCCATGAATCTTGGCAACTTTACGATAGTGCTTATGAGCATTTTTTGATGCTTTCACACCTAACTTTCTGTTACCCAATTGCTTTTTCCGATTTCTCCACTGTTCTTTACTCAGCTTGGTTTTCGCTTTCTGGAGTGGACGGGGAGACGAGTAAGAATTGCCATCAGAAAGAGTAGCAAATGTTGATACCCCTAAGTCAATTCCCACTGGTTCAGCAACGGGATGACAAAGTGGTGGGATTTTGTCGGCTTTGATAGCAAAGGATACATACCATTTATCTGCCGTGCGCGAGATAGTAAATGTCTGCGCTACACAGGGGAAGGGGATAGCTTCTTTTAGTCTAAATGTCCCTAATGTGGGAATCTTAATTGATTTTTTGGCTGCTAATAAAATTGAGTGATTCCAATCAGCAGCATCTACGGTGAATGAATCACCATCCTTTTTTCTTTTGAATTTAGGGAACTCTCCTAACCCTTTAAAGAAACGAGACAATGCCTCGTTAAAATGCCGAAATGTCATTTTGTAAACCCTAGAAGACAGGGTATTAGTCCATTGATATTCCGGTATCTTTTTGACATGATTGGTAAAAACTCTTTCGATTGCTGCTACTTTTTTGCTGCTACTACCTGGGAGACTTTTCACTTCTTGGTAAAGACTCAAGGCGTAGTTGTAGCAAAATCTGGCATAGCCAGAATGTCGCGCCATCAAGGTGCGTTGCTTGTTATTAAGTTTGAGTTCGAGTTTGATGGCGTACATATCTGGTTAAAGCTTTCGCAGCACTTTAAGTTCTGTGATGATCTGCTTGTTTTTTAACTTACTCATGCGGTTATTCTACCGCAACTTATGAGTAGATATAGGGGAGTTTAGGTAAATTTTTGTAAACAGTTACAACCCCTCAATAATCCACGGTTGAAACGACTGAGTTGGTTTTTTTTGTGCGATCGGCACAAGTCCCATTAAACTGAGATCTTGCACCAATGTCAGCAACAGGCTTTCCGGCCTGTTCCACAAAGAGTGAATTTCTTGTGGGATGGGCATCCTGCCCGTCCATAAAAAGTTTGTTGAGAATGGTGCAAGATCTCAGATTAAATAAATACGCTAGAATTAACATTGAAAAATTTCCCCAGCGCCTTAGCTTGCGCCTTACTAATCGCCCGTTTGCCATTAACCACCTCAGAAACTACACCTTTTGAACCAATCACTCCCACTAGATCAGCTTGTTTGAGCTCGCGAACTTCGATGAGGTGTAATAAAACATCCTGGGGAGTCGCTGCGGGAATTGGGTAATACTTCCCTTCGTATTCTGCGATCAACAACGCCCAGAGATCAAGTAAAGTTTCTGCTTCGATGCTTAATTTCTCCTGAGACATTAGGGCTTCGACTTCTGCGAGGGCGACAGAATAATCTTCTTCGTTTACGATGGGCTTAGGCTGCGATTTTGCTAACAGTTGGCCGTAAGCTATTTTTTCAATTGTAATATTCATAGTTCGTTTGGATTGTGGATTATGAATGTTTTAGATTTTTTGAATGTATCAGGGGAATTCGCGCCGATCCCGTGATACATTCAAGTAAAAATTTAACCTAGTTTTTGTTTGAATTTATCTTGATTATTCCAGTTGATTTTGCTATATTCAGCATGGATTAAAAAAGCTTTGAAAAATATAATTTTGGTTCTATAGTTGATTTGTACAATTAATCTATACCGATTACCTTTAATATTAAATATAGTATATCCATAAACTTCATCTACCGATTTGGAATATCCCTTTCGCATCTCTTCTAGGGATTGCCAATCGTTGTCTTTGATTAGCTGATACCAGGATTCGATCGCAGTTTGGGCATCGGGATAAGGTTCGATCGCAATCAGAAGATTTTTTTGATAAATTAGTCTCATATAGCAATCCTAAATCATTTGTGAACTTCTTACTCCCTCCCCTTAATAAGGGGAGGGTTGGGGTGGGGTAAAAAACTTTACGACTCCTGCAAGGATTGCTATATCATCCTTATCGTTTCTGAACTATAGCTCTATGTTCTCATACTGAGAACAGAATGTCAAGTCTCTAGTTTAATTTCTCCAAGAAAGTCGCAGTTTGACATTTGCACAAATTTGGTTTACACTCATCCGGTTGCGATCGCCAATGGTAAGATCTGCTCAAGCTAAATATTTTTTTTAAAAGCGCCGAGGCGCAAAGTAATTTCATGGTACACTCTAGAACTGTTTACTGGCTTCGCTCCACCGCTCAGATTGCCCTAGTTGCGATCGCCACCTTAACCCTATGGCAAGCACCCCAAGCCCAAGCACAACAACCCTCTGGGCTAGATAATCGCCAACAAGTCGAACCGGCCGACGACCCCACCGACCCAAACAACCTCCGCCCAGTCTCCCAAAGCAACAGCATCTTGAGCATTCCCGGAGGCCAGCGTTTGATGACAGAAGCTAGCAGCGCTATTTCCAAACAGAACTACACTGTAGCCTCTCAAAAACTTCAAGAATCCCGCCAAATTTTCAATCAATTGTCCAACTTCTACCAACAACTGTCCAGCAGTTTTGCCGGAATTGACATCCGCCTAGCTGACAGCAACCGCACCAAAGCCGTCGAAACAGCCCAAATGCGTGACGAAGCCACCTATCTGTTAGCGTTAGTACACCGCGCCCAAAACAAGCCCGAACTCGCCGTCCCACTGCTGATTCAGATTATTCGTTCCCAGCAGCCAACTCGCGATTTAGGCAAAAAAGCTTACCAACAGTTAGTAGAGTTGGGGTTTGTGGATATGCCCTATCCCCGACCAGCCGCCAACACTCAACCGACTCCGCCTAAGAAATAATTGACCTCAAATCTAAATTACAGCCGTTTATCAAAAAAAAAACAATGGTTACACCATCTCAAGTAGCAGAAATGATTCAGACTGGATTGCCAGACGCTAAAGTAAAAGTTGATGATTTGACTGGCGGCGGCGACCACTACCAAGCAAGAGTAGTTTCCGCAGCCTTTGAAGGGAAAAACCGAGTACAGCAACATCAACTGGTCTACGGTGCTCTCAAACAAGCAATGGCTAGTGAAGCCATCCATGCTTTAGCTTTGCAAACTTTCACTCCCCAAGAATGGGAAGCGCAAAGTCAGCTTGCTTAATTGTTGAGCAGCCAACCGATATCGCAAGTTGGTCAATATGTCAATAGTTGCTTAACAAACAACTCTCACCATTGAAAAATATTCAAGCAATATAAGGAGCAACCATGAGTACAGCACCACATCAAAGAATTGACGACTTAGTTAAGCAAAACAAAATCATCGTATTTATGAAGGGCAATAAATTAATGCCCCAGTGCGGTTTCTCGAATAATGTGGTACAAATTCTCAATAGATTGGGAGTACCCTATGAAACTGTTGATGTTTTGGCAGACCAAGAAATTCGTCAGGGAGTCAAAGAGTATTCCAACTGGCCGACAATTCCCCAAGTTTATATCAACGGCAAATTTCTTGGTGGGTCGGATATTCTGATCGAGATGTATCAAAAAGGCGAATTACAAGAAGCCGTAGAAGTTGCTTTGGCCTCTTAAAATCACCGAAAAACAGAAAATCTTGAGTTTTTAATTCTGATTTCTTAAAATCAGGAACTCGAAATTTTTCCAAGTTCCGAACCTCAAAGACTGTAGGGCCGACATACACGACTGGCCCTACAAAATATTTTTTTTACCTACATTTTGCAACCAGTTGACTACTAATAATAGCCTGATTCTGCTTGGGGCATAGGCATTTCAAAATTGGAGGTGTCGTGAATATAACGGGCCGCTTCTTCCTCTAGTCTGTGAATCAGGTAGGGTTCCAAGCTGTTTGAATGGCGGAGGGCTGCCAAATACCCGTCTAAGTAAAGCCGCAGGTCATCAAAGCGATAACCTCTATTCCACATTTCGACGAGGGCGTCGGTGAGTTTTTGGTAATGCCGGATTGTTTGGGTGTCTTGAAGCATGGTGTGAGGTTGAAATCCTTTGTGGTTAGTACAATGACGGCGGGATTTAGAAAATGCTTAGACTTTGGCCCAATTGGTCTAGTCTAGGCTATTGCTAAATAAAAATTTCTACCCTGCTAACAGGCTACCCCCCATAAAAAATTTCACTCGCTACTTTGTACGACTTGAATTTTTCAAACGCACTTACATGATTCGCAGTGCATTGAATAGAGTCGGGAAGTTGATGAATTTTTTGGTCACACTGCTGGATTTTTATGGCTACCGAGAGAGTGGGTGGTCGGAATTTTAGCTTCAGTTAGCAAATTTGTCAAGTTCCCAGGATGGGAGGCAGGGTCGGGGATCGGGTTTGGCGCGCGGTTGGGGCCGAGGAGTCGATCGGGTTTACACTGTATTATTTTTATTGTAATAGTCACCCACATTGGTTGAATCTTTCTGGGGTCTCAATCTTGAAATTTTGACTAAATCTTTAAGATTTTGACCATTCCCTTGTTAATAGCTTCAGATGAAGCCAAAAAGCAGGACTTAGATCAAAACTCCAAAATCAAAAGTCAAAATTCCCAACTCACAACTTTTGAGTTTTGATCCCCTTCACCACAGTCCTCTCACAGGTCTTGCTGGCTGCGGTATCCGTGCGGGTGCGGGTGCGATGACAGGACGGGGCGGAGGGGGCGTGGTTGGCTGCACGCTACGCCTTGGTTCGACGGTAGTTTCAGTCGTAGTTGTTTCAGTTGTGGTAGTCGATCGCATACTATCTTGAAGCAACGTTTGCATATTCCCCGCCAAACCTTGAACTTTTGCCACCGCTGCCCCAATTTGGGCAACATCTACATACATTTCCGCTAGGGGATATCGTTGCAGAATTTCTAGCAGCGATAATTTACCATCATCGCTGGCTGCGAGAATTACCGCAGCGCGCAAAGCTTTACCATTTTCGGTGTTGCGCTGAGTCCGAATTACTTCACCGATTTCATTGACAATTTTTTCTCCTGGAGTGCTGTAAAGTATGCGGGCCAAATTAGTCGGCTTTAAGCCAACTTCTAGACCAATCAACCCGCGTAGGGTTCCCGCATCCATTTTTGAGACTCCGATGATTTGTCGGATGGTAGGGGTGGTTGTACCGTCTTTGGCAAAGTCTTCTAAATCGCTGACATTAATGCTTTGTCTAAGAGGGCCAAAAGTCAGCACAACTTTTTCGGCCCCTAATGCTCTAGTGTGGGCGGATAATATGCTAGCGCTTGCTGCTAAAAATACGCTGATGCCGATCGATGCAAATTTTGTTAACTTCATAATGACTGCAAAATTAAAACTAATTGGAGCCTTCTACATTATTGTAGATGCAGCAGTTATATTCTACAAGATCGCGACCCTAATTTTTATAACAGCCACACATACAATCTTGAGCGAGATTTCTTTTCAACATCAACTTTTAAAATAATCAACTCAAGCAACTACATAATTATTATTTTAAATTTGCCAGTTGATTATCCATACAACCTGTTACAGTTCATGTTTAAAACCAAGCGCAAATCCCCGAAATCCAAACACAAGCGAAAGGAAAACAACACCGCACTCAGTAAGAAAGAAGTAAGTACACAAAAACGCAAAATTTCACAAAAGCGCAATCAACTCGTCCAGGCGATCGCAATTAATACGTTAATCAGCGCTGGTGTCACCATCCCGCTGTTATTCGTTACCCGCGCCAAACTTGCCATTGCAGCAGGGACAGCCGTAGCAATCTTGCTATTTTCCTACAAATATCCCCGTCAAGCTTTGTGGGCATTTCTAATTTACCTACCTTTTAGCGGTACAATTACCTACGCAATTGGCGGCGGAAATGCAGCATTTCAAGTAGCTAAAGATGCCTTCTACATACCAGCTCTCATAGCCCTCATTCAAAGCTGCAAAAATAAACAATTGCCCATCTTTCTGCCCAAACAACTGATGCCCACCTTCAGCATCCTATTGATGATGGCGCTGCTGACTTTAATTTTTGTTAACGGAGATATGCAGCTTAACCCAATGAAAGGTGAGAAACCCTTGCTCCAAGGAATTCTTGGCTTAAAAGTATTGATCGGTTATATACCGCTCATCACTTGTACTTATTATCTAATTCGGACTAAAAAAGATTTAATATTTTTTAGTCGAATGCACGTAATATTGGCGATCGTTTGCTGCATTCTAGGTTTAATTCAGTACCTGTTACTACAAAGTGGAAGGTGTGCGGGTACGCGAGGAATGTCAGGAGCAGAATTATATAAAGCTACCTTACAAGCTAGATGTTTTGTCGGCGGTTCTCTTGTATTTAGTCCAGAAGTCAAATTCATCCGTTTACCAGGAACTTTTGTCGCCCCTTGGCAGTGGGCTTGGTTTTTAATTGGCAATGCTTTCTTGACCTTTGCTTCTGCTTTTTGTGACCCTTCATTCTGGTGGCGAACCATCGGTTTATTTGGCATGGCATTAGTATTCGCCAACGCCGTGATTTCCGGTCAAAGAACTGCTTTAGTTATGGTTCCCGTTGCGACTTTTGTGCTGCTAATTCTGACCGGCCAATTAGTTAATTTCAAACGATTTATTCCCATTGGTGCGGGACTTGCGATCTTGCTGTTTGTCGGCGCAGCAATTAACCCAGGAATTATCGAGCAGCGGTGGGAGAGTTTTGTTAACCGCTGGAATGCTGCACCACCGCAACAATTTCTGTTTAATCAGTTCGAGCAGAGCCACAATTTTATCATTGACAGACATCTGGGTAGAGGTGTGGGACGAGCGACTAATTCAACTCGGACATTTGGTGCGACGCAACTAATTGAGACTTTTCAACCTAAGTTGATGTACGAACTGGGTTATCCGGGAATGATTGCTTTTCAGCTAATGGTTTTACACTTAGCTTTTCTCACTTTTCGAGCTTACCGTTCTGTGAAAGATAGAAGTTTACGCACTTATGGAGCTAGTTTTTGGGTGTTTGTGGCATTTATTACGGTCAATACTCAATATTATCCTCTGGATGTAGATCCAGTATCGGTTTATTACTGGGTTTTGGCTGGGGCGATATTAAAGTTGCCAAAAATTGACAAACAGGTGCAGGATGAAAAACATGAGGAAGTTAATGTAGATGAATTGGAAGTTCGCCAACAATTGAAAGAGAAAAAGATTATTGCATCTGCTCCAATTTGAGAATATTTTGTAAGAGGACACGGCATTGCCCTGGGACTACCCCGATGAATTGTAGGGACACGGCATTGCCCATAGGTGTCAACTTAAGGTAAAACCGATAGTCCGACAGGGGTTGAAACCCCTGTCTCAAAGCGAAAGTCCTCTNGAGGACTTTCGCTATTAGACAGGGACTTCAGTCCCTGGCGGGCTTTCGGCTTAAGTTGACACTAATGGGCATTGCCGTTTCCTGATGGTTCACCGCCAAGAGGAGGACTTAGTTACCAGTTACAAAGCAATCTCAAAACTTTTAAAGTGCTTGTCTATCGATATGTCGAGACAACATCAAACTCTGTTTAATTCTACCAAGAATTATCTCGATCATTTTTTTGCGCGATGGATTCTTAGCGGTGGGAGGCATACCTAATTCCAAACAAATCAAACTCAAGTCAGTTGCAGTCATCGACAACAACTTTTTTCTGACCTCTTCTTCGTTGCCGTTTTTAGCTTTTAAACGCAGTTGTTCATAGATTTGGATTACCTGTTCTGCGGATAAACCAGCAGGTTTTTCGTTAGTTTTATCAGGTTGAGATACTGTCGATTCGGATACTTTAGGAGTTGCAGAAAATCCTCCCCGTTTGACTTTACCCTCAATCCTAGTTAATTTTTTAGAAACCTCGCGCAGGATTTCCTTAAGTTCGCTAATTTCATCAACTAACTGCGAGCTTTCATCCTCAGCCAAAACTTCTTTTTTAATCATTTCAGATACTCCGCACACTCAGCCCAAAGTAGTTCAAATTCCCTGACTAATTCTCGTGGCAATTCCCCTTCATTAATAGCTCGTTTCAGACCGACGCTTTCCCGAATAGTCGATTCTAGAAACTTAACTTCTATATTATTGTCGTTTGAGATATCAGCGCAAAGTCTTTTTACTTCTCTGATGTAAAACTGAACTTCATTAGTCAGTATTCCTCCATAGATTTTAGCTTTGTTCATAAACACGGCAATCTTGGGGAAAGGATAAGGCTCAATCCGTTTTTGCAGAGAGTTTAAGACTAAGCTCAATCCCCTAGAACCAAAGTAATCAGGATTGACGGGAATTAATACTAAGTCACAACAAGAAAGTACACTGTAGGTGAGCAGACTAAAGGAAGGAGAACAGTCAAACAGCATCAAATCATATTTGGGTAGATTGGGAGAGTTTGCAGAGTTGATGGAGTTTGCAGAGTTGGTAATTTTACCGATGAATCTGCGGATGAAGTCTTTAACATTTTTGCCCTCAAATCCATCCAAATCTAACCAATACAATTCTTCAACGGATGGGACAAAATGTAACTGTTCATCAATTTCGTAAATTGTGTCGAAACCTACGGGAAATTTAAAATTTTGTCCGTTTTTTTTATAGAGTTCGAGGGCGTCGTAAATTGTTCGTCTTTCCCTCAGAGATTTTTCGTACCAGTTGCCAAATTTGTCGTCTAAATGACCTGTGCTTTCATTAAGCCCGATCGCCTCTGTGAGCGACATCTGCGGATCTAAGTCTAACATTAGAACTTCTAGGTCTGTGCTTTGGGATATAATATTTCCCAGGCTCCAAGTGACGGTGGTTTTCCCGACACCGCCTTTGAAGTTGATTACGGCTATGGATTTTGGAGTCATGGCTGGCTTTGTTTAGGTTTTGCTCAAATATAAATTAAAACATATTGTGTGACTTAGTTCAGCGTGCGATCGGTCTGATGTGTCAATTGACATGAAATGTAGAGTGCGATCGAGCCGCAATTTTTGCACATTAGCTCTTAAATAAAAAGTAAATCTTGATAGAAATACAGTCAATTTAACTATGTCATTTTAAGCGATCGGAATTGTCCTCTTCATCTACCATTAAATCCCCCGGCTGACAATGCAGATGTTAGCATTCTGCAACACAAAATAAACGGCCCGATAGGTTGGCAGTTGAGAATGACCCATCAGCATAGAGGTCAAAAGTTAATCGCTGGTGGGTTCATCTTTTGCAGTCTTTTTAGTCAAGTAAGCATCTACAGCTTGAGAGACAATCCGACTTACGAGATTGCTGACTGTCCGGTCTTCTTCCTTGGCCCAATCTTCCAAGACGTTGTAGGCGTTTGGAGGAACGTAGCTGGTGACTCGTTTTAGGTTTTTTGCTGGCAAGTTAGGCAACTGGGAATTTACTTCATAGATCGATCGTACTTTCTTTGTACGTCTCTTGCATAGTGACACTCGGTGTGATACCGTGTAAATAGTCAAAAACAAAACCCCCACCGCTCAGACTCACGATCGTTCGGTGGGGGCTTGAACTCCCATATTCAGGAGGAATACCTATGATATCAAAGAAACCGGGTTTTTCACGACAGTTAAAGGCTCTCATGCAGTATTTCGGAAAAAACCCGGTTTCTGCCTCCACGACTATCATTTTACCTCTTAGTCTGCGGAGGCAGACTTCGCTTGTGTAGAAGCGGTTTCAACCGCCGAATAATACAGGCCATATGTGTAGAAGCGGTTTCAACCGCCGAATAATACAGGCCATAAATACCCCCGATTTACTATTCTAATGACATTCGATAGCGCATCCAAAAACCATAAAATATAACCAACACCAACCATCCCGACACACAGCAAAACCCAGGAAGCGCAACATCAATATTGGGTAAAGACTGGGCGTTGACTTCAATCAATTGATTAATATATGGCTCAACAAAATTACCATGAGCATCTTCTAATGCTTCGCGTTGTTTGATTCTGTCTTCTTGAGTAGCCATCCTTAACCTGCCTTCATTTCAACCGTATGAAGGCATCATCGGTTTGGGGTAGAAGAGCAAAGCAACCCCCCAGGTACGATCGGCTAGAAACGTGATATAATATGGGTTAGAGTGGTTTGGGGTACGTCGTCAAGATTGCAGCCCCCCCAAAGTTCTTTTGCAATTTCCCTCCCTCGAACCCATGCCAAGCAAAAAGAAAGTCACCTATGGGCCTACTGTTAAAGAACGTGCCAAGCGCTTATTAGAGGCATTGTTGGATTATGTCAATTGGGAATTAGAAGACGTTGGTGGAATCTCCCTAAATCATAAGTGGAAGGATGAAACTACCGACAAACCAAAATTGGTGATTAAAACGGAACTGAGAACCCTGGAATTTCTCACGGCAAAAGACAAGCATGAAGGGAAATTAACTACAACCGAGATTAGACAGGCACTTAATCAGCATTTAAAGGACTTTTTGGAAATCCTCGAAGATCATCGCCTTGAAACACAGGGAGATGACGAGTGGCACTTTACTCTGACACTGTGGAGTAAAAAAGACAAACAAAAGAATTTAGAACAATTTGAAATTAAATGGGAAAGCCTGCGGCCTGAAAAATCCAAGAAACAGGAAGAAACTCTGCGGGAAACGGTTGCTGGAAAAACTCCTAAACCTAAAGAAGAAACTATAAACTGGCAAGAAATCTGCCGCCACAACCTCGCCCAACAAAAGCAACTCACCACCAACCCCTTTACCAACGCCAACGGGATGACACCGCAACTGGATGGCGTTTATGTTCCCTTAGCCATTGTCGAACGCCAAAAACCCAAACCTCAGCCCAGGAATCAGCAGGAAGAAAAGGAAAAAGAAACAGAAAAACTCATTCCCATTGCGGAAGAACGCTTTTTTGAGGATGTGTTGCGACAAGGGAAAAGCGACATTAGTCAAGGGCGAAAAATTGCGATTATTGGCGAACCGGGTGCGGGGAAAACCACGCGGTTACAGAAGATTGCTGATTGGATTTTAGAGCAAGATTTGGGGTTGCCGATTTGGATAGATTTAGCTGAATTAGGCGATCGAGATATCTGTCAGTATTTGGAAAAAGTGTGGTTGTCTCGGTGTCAAGGAGAAGTCACGCGCCGCGATTTAGAAGGGCAAATTAATCGGGTTTGGTTGTTGCTGGATGGTGTGGATGAAATGGCGCACACTCAAGGAATGCAGCAGTTGGCGAAAGATTTATTAAGGTCATGGGTGCAGGCGGCGCGGGTGGTGGTGACTTGTCGGGTGAATGTTTGGGAGGCGGATAAAAATGCTTTTTCGGGGTTTGATGTGTTTCGCAATTTGGAGTTTAACCCGGAACAGGTGACGGAGTATATTCGCCGTTGGTTTGCGGGGATGGGGGATGCTGCGACGGGGGAGACTTTGGAGTTTGCGTTAGCAGAGTCGGAGAATTCCCGTCTCAAGGAGTTGATTCAAAATCCGTTGCGCTTGTGGATGTTGTGTCAAATTTGGAGTTCGAGACAGGGAACTTTACCGGATACTCAGGCAAAATTATATGGAAGTTTTATTAAGTATATCTATCGCTGGAAAGAGCAGTTTATCAAAAGCTACGCAAAACTTTGCGACAAAACTCAGAGTGAGTGTCAGAAACTTTTACATGAAGGGTTAGGAGAATTAGCAAAAGTAGCAATTGATGGCAAATCGAGTCGTTTTCGCTTGTCCTATCAGTTAGTGAGTCAGTATTTGGGAGCTCGAAGCGATGAAACGTCTTTATTATCATTGGCGTTATCTCTAGGATGGTTGAATCGGGTAGGTATCGATTTTGATGAACCGGAAGAATCTGTCTATGCGTTTTATCATGCGACGTTTCAGGAGTATTTTGCGGCGTTGGCGGTGGATGATTGGGATTATTTTTTACCTCGGAATCATGTTGATTTTCCGGTGGTGGGGAAGGAATATCGGATTTTTGAAGCGTCATGGAAGCAGGTGATTTTGCTGTGGTTGGGGCTGGAGGATGTGAATCGGAAGCAGAAGGAAGAGTTTATTGAGGCATTGCTAGACTTTAAAGGTGGGTGCAATGATTTTTATGAATATCAAGCATATTTTCTAGCTGCTGCGGGGATAGCTGAGTTTAAAGATTGTTCGCAGGCTGATGCAATAGTAGCAAAAATCATTGACTGGGGTTTCGGTTATTTCAGCATTGAAAAACAAAAGTGGCAGACATTTCTCGATCCAATTGCAAAGGGAGCAATAGGAACACTGTTACAGACTAATTATAGTATAGATGTGAACCAACTTATTGATTTACTGACAACTACTGAAGATGAAAATATCCCTAAAGTAGTTTACATTTTGGGTAAAATTGCCACAAGCAACCCAGAGGCGATCGCTGCTTTAATCCAACTTCTATCAGCGACTAATGATTGTGGTTTGACCCGTTGGAGAGTCGCTGAGAGTTTGGGTAAAATTGCCATAGGCAACTCAGAGGCGATCGCTTCTTTAATCGGAATTATATCAACAACCACTGATACGTATATCCGTTATGAAGTTTCTAAAATCTTGGATAAAATTGCCGTAGACAACTCAGAGGCGATCGCTGCTTTAATCGAAATTTTGTCAGCGACTACTAATGTGTCTATACGTTCGATAGTCGCTAATATTTTGGGTAAAATTGCGATAGGCAACTCAGAGGCTATCGCTACTTTGAGCGCAATTTTGTTAGGGACTAATGATGAAAAAAAACTTTTTTGTATTGCTTATATTTTGGGTAAGATTGACAAAGGTAACCCAGATGTCGTCGCTGCTTTAATCAACAATTTATCGAAAACAAATGATGAGTATACCCGTCGGATGTTCGCTCACATCTTTAGTTTAATTGGCACAGAGAACCCAGAGGTAATCGCTGCTTTGATCGGCATTTTATCCGCAACTAATGATGAGAATACCCGTCGGATAGTCGCTTACAGTTTGGCTATAAATGGCACAGGAAACCCCAGAGCAATAGCTGCTTTAATCGAACTTTTGTCAGCAAATTATGCGAGCTGCCACGATCATGTAATTATGGTTTGGAGGGAAATTACCACAGAAAAATCAGAGGTAATCGCTGCTTTAATCGAAATTTTGTCAGCGACTAATGATAAGGATACCCGTTGGACAGTCGCTGACAGTTTGGTTAAAATTGACCCAGGCAACCCAAAGGTAATCGCTGCTTTAATCAAACTTCTGTCAACGACTAATGATGAGAATATTTATCAGATAGTCGCTGACAGTTTGGGTAAAATTGACCCAGGCAACCCAAAAGCGATCGCTGCTTTAATCGGCATTCTATCGGCAACTAATGATGAGGATACCCGTTGGAGAGTCGCTGAAAGTTTGGGTAAAATTGACCCAGGCAACCCAGAAGCTATCGCTGCTTTAATCAAACTTCTGTCAACCACTAATGATGAGAATATTCATCAGAGAGTCGCTGACAGTTTGGGTAAAATTGACCCAGGCAACCCAAAAGCGATCGCTGCTTTAATCAAACTTCTGTCAAAGACTAATGATGAGTATACTTGTCGGATAGTCGCTGAAAGTTTGGGTAAAATTGACCCAGGCAACCCAGAGGCGATAGCGACTTTAATCGAAATTCTCTCAGCGACTAATGATGACCATACCCGTGGGAACGTCACTCAAAGTTTGAATAAAATAGTGCAAAATGACCAAATGCCTTCAGTTGTCTCAGCTTTGCAACAATTTCACTGCGATCAAACCCATGAAACCAATTCTGACCTCTACAAAAACTGCTTTGAAATCATCTGGAACTGCGCCCAAAATATCCCTTACGCAACTTTCTATCAAGCATGGCACCATCAACTCACCACACCCCATCCAGAAGTCCCAGAAACAACAGGAGTCGGTTCTACCCCCTTCACCCAAAGCCTCAATTTAGCAGATTTACCCAACATCCTTGATGCCAGACTTGTAGAAACACAATTAATCGAATCCCTACAGCTAATTTGCATCGACACCAGCAAATTCATCGACTCCCATAACCCCGCCCTCGAAATCTACGGACAATTCCTCGACCAAAACTGTCCCCAACGCCCCAACGGCGAACCCGAAACCCTCCCCCAACTCAAATCCTACTGGAATCAACTCCACCGCCACAGCGACAAACACCCCATCCTCATCTTCTACGAAGACCCCACATCCCCCGCCGCCCAAGGTTTGAGCCCTACTTTCCTCGAAGCCCTCACCCGCTTCGACGGTACGCTTTGTCTCATCACCGACACACCTCACCCACCCCTGCAAACCTTCTCGCCCCATGACCCCGATTTACTTCAAACTGTTGTAAACTGGCTCAAAAGAGTTCATTTAGAGTCTTGAAGAAACCGGGTTTTTGGCTAGTTCTACGAGGCGCAGCGAATAATTCTCGAAAAAACCCGGTTTCTGGCCACCCGCAAATCTAAGAAACCGGGTTGTTCGCAGTTTCTACGAGGTGTGACGAAGTATTCTCGAAAAAACCCGGTTTCTGGCCACTCGTGCGTTCAAGATTTGCGATTAACTCACTTCCAAAAGTTGGCTTAAAAAATCAATAAAATTTGCCAAAGCAGGAACCTGCTGCTGTGTTTTTTCACTCACCCAATTATTATCAGCAATACTTGTTGTATTAGTCTTTCCAGGTTTGAGAACACTGACAATAGTAGCAACTAAAGCTTTTTCGCGATCGAAATTTTTCCATTTTAAAGATTGCATCTCTGACTCAGAAAATCTATCTAGATACGAACTAGCTTTTTCCATATACGCGGGATAAGCTATCTCTCCGCACTCACACAGCAAAGTATCCAACACACCGGGCGAAGCGTTATCGGGCAAAATATAAATTCCTGTACGCGGGCTATTAGAATTGACAACACCCGCTCGATCGGGCAAATCAGGAAAGTAGTTGCGGAATTTATTAGTATATTCTGAAACAATTTTATTGAGATTTGACTTATTATCACAATCGGTAACTATGCCAAATGCTGACAAGTTTGTTTGATACTCAGAATTATTAGATAATATATCATCTAGATTAATAACAAGGTTGCTTCCTTCACCAGCATAAATTACTACGGAAACAGTATCATTAAACAAAATAGATGGCATATCAAGACGTTTGTACAAATCTCCTTGTTTGGGATAACGGGGAATAAACTTATGCCAAAATTTGTCAAATTTACTTTCCAATTCTTTTGACATATCCAATCTTGTCAACTTATCCAATTTGTTCCACTCTTCTCGAAAATCTTTAAAACCCAAAAGCTTGAGAACCTTGCCTGTAAATGCCTGGTCATGCGGCCCTTCTACTCCAATAATGGCGTATTTCATACGCGCACCTCCTGACCCAAATCCTCCCGTAATCTTTGTAGTCTTTCCCGTTCAATTCTGACTGCTTGAGTTTGTGACTCCTGTTTTTCCAAACGATAAAGAACTAAATCAGTATCTATATTGCTAGCATCCAACATCGAATCAATTGCTTCTAAACTATGGGTCGTTGCGAATAACTGCACATCCATCAGCTTACAGCACTGCACAATCCAAGCAAAGGAACTGCCAAGTGCTTCAGTATGAATTGCTGTTTCTATCTCGTCAATCAGTAAAACTCCACCTCGTACTTTTGCCATAGCTAAAGCAATGAATAGCAAACGCCGCACTCCATCGCCAAAAGCACTTAAAGGTGAAAATCCTAATAATTTATGGTTGATATAGATACTTGGACGAGGTTCTCCAACTGACAAAATCTCCAAGTCAATTATTTCCCCATCTACAATCTGAAGTAATTTAATGACCTCATTTTTTAATCCCCGTAGTATTGCCTGTGACAGAAGATAAGACTCTAATTTTTCCTGCCTGTGAGAAACAGGTGTTACCATATCAATTGGCAATTGTGGGTAGAAGTGATTGTTTTCGGAATCATGTCTACTAAGCCTTTGATTAGACCACAATTCAATTTTTTCTGAGAATTCACGACCCAAGACACGTGCATCACCTGCTGGTGGATCGCGAAATATTGCTTTGAGTTCTATTTCAGCACCGTGCGAACTCTTATATTCAATATCGTCATAATATTCTACCCAATCTTCAGCGCTATCTTCAATATCTTTTTCTGATCGATATAGCAGTTCCATCTCGTTGTAGATTGCTCTAGATTCTATAACTTGGAAGCTACCACTCCCAGAAAGATAGGTTTCTCCCACGTAAAGAATGGGTTTAGGTACTTCATTGTTTTGAGGAAATAACCATTTGAAAGCATTTAATGGAAGAGTGGGGGAAGCCTTGATTTCTCGACGTTCTGCTGTTTTCAGCCATTCTCCGATATCTAATGGCCGACAATAGGTTGATATCGCCTCTAAAACACTGGTTTTTCCTGAGTTGTTCCCGCCAACCAATAGGTTAATTTGACCCAAGTCCTGCAAGGTTAAATCTCGCAGGCCTCGGAATCGATGGATGGTTAAATTGTCAAGGTGTTTCATAATTATTATTATGCTACATAAGTCGATATCTATCAATAAACTTATCGGTAGTAACAATTTCGACTGCTTGAAAAGGACTTAATACCAATAAATCCATATCACCCGTAACAATTACATTGGCATTACCACTAACAGCCAACTCTAAAAAATTATTATCTTTTTCATCTCGACAAATTGAATAATCGAACTTAACTCTTGCTGAGTCTTAAGACTAGCTTCTTCAAACGCTGTCTTAATATTGTCATCAACTTGAATCGTAATTATTGCCATAGACCTTAAAAATAGTTGACAGTTGACAGTGAGATTTTTAGGATGGGGATTTACACCCCACCCTAAAAATATTTTGTTTTAGCGTTTGACCAACTTCTTAGAAACCTTCCGCAAGCGAATTGATTTCGGTGTTACTTCCACCAATTCATCCTGGCCGATGTACTCCAAAGCACGTTCCAAACTCATATCGACTGGTGCTTGCAATTGCGCCAATTCTTCACCGCCAGATGCGCGGTGGTTTGTCAACTGCTTCGACTTGCAAATATTCAGCTCCATGTCGTCATCTCGGTTGTTTTCTCCGATAATCATCCCTCTGTAAACCTTGGTTCCGGGGGTAATGAAAAATACGCCACGGTCTTCAGCATTTTTCAGTGAATAAGTAGTTGCAGTTCCTTCTTCAAAGGAAATCAATACTCCGTTGCGACGGGCGACAATTTCTCCACCGAGGGGGCGATAGTCGAGAAAGCTGTGATTCATAATTCCAGCGCCGCGAGTCAAGCGCATAAACTCGCCTCGGAATCCAATCAAACCGCGTGCGGGGACTGAAAATTCGATTTGGGTGCGGCCGGTGCTGCTGACGTGCATATCTTGCATTTCTGCTTTCCGCTGACCGAGGCGTTCGATACAGCCACCGACGGCTTCTTCGGGTACGTCTAAGACTAAACATTCAAATGGTTCGCAGGGACGACCGCCGACTTCGCGGAAGATTACTTGCGGTTGAGATACTTGGAATTCGTATCCTTCGCGACGCATATTTTCGATCAGGATTCCGAGGTGAAGTTCGCCACGGCCGGATACGAGAAATTTGTCGGGAGATTCGGTTTCTTCGACGCGCAAGGCGACGTTGGTTTGGAGTTCGCGCATTAGCCGATCGCGCACTTGACGCGATGTTACCAAAGTACCTTCTTGACCGCAGAATGGCGAATCGTTCACAGAGAAAGTCATCTGCAAAGTTGGTTCGTCTACTTTAATTAAAGGTAGCGCTTGCGGGTCGTTGGGACAGGTAATTGTCTCGCCAATATAGGCATCAGCAAAACCGGCAACGGCGACAAGATTACCAGCAGAAGATTCTTGGATATCAATCCGCTTCAGGCCTTCAAAGCCCATCAATTTGCTGATTTTTGATTTGACAAGCGCGCCGCTTTCGGTGATCAAAACTGCTTGTTGACCGACTCTGATTGTGCCGTTGTGGATGCGGCCGATGACGATACGACCGACGTATTCTGAGTAATCTAGGGTGGTTACTTGCAGTTGTAGTGGCTTGTTGGGGTCGCCTACGGGGGGTGGTACGTGGTCTAGGATTTCTTCAAAGAGGGGCTTCATATCTACGCCTTCGTCTTCGAGGCTTTTTTTGGCGTAACCGCTTAAGCCGGAACCGAAGAGGTAGGGAAATTCACACTGATCGTCGTCAGCACCTAGTTCGAGGAATAGATCCAATACTTTATCGACGGCTTTGTGGGGGTCTGCTCGATCGCGATCGATCTTGTTGACAAATACGATCGGGCGCAAGCCTTTTTCGAGGGCTTTTTTGAGCACGAAGCGGGTTTGCGGCATCGGGCCTTCGTTGGCGTCTACGATTAGCAAACAACCGTCTACCATGCCGAGAACTCGTTCAACTTCGCCGCCGAAGTCGGCGTGTCCGGGGGTATCGACGATGTTGATCAGGGTTTCTTTGTATCGAACAGCGGTATTTTTGGACAGGATGGTGATGCCACGCTCGCGTTCGATGTCATTGGAGTCCATGACGCAATCTGGGACTTCTTCCCCTTCGCGGAAGACCCCGGACTGTCTGAGAAGAGCGTCCACAAGGGTGGTTTTGCCGTGATCGACGTGAGCAATGATAGCAACGTTGCGAATGGGAAGACTCATAATGCGTCTGGGACGTTAAACGGATTTAACTAAAGATTTCTTAACTATTGTAGCGCATTAAGTCAAGGGGCGATCGGGTGGCTGCAATATTGGCGTGCGATCGTCGCTAGAATAAGGGTCAGTCCTGGACGCAGCCTCTACGCTATTGTTAGGATCTGAGATTCTTCGGTTCCCTCAGAATGACATAATTATGTTCTTGATCCGTCCAAGACTAAAGGTTATGGAAGTACAACCGAGGGAAATTCGACGTTATATCAAACCAAACGGCACAGTTCCTTTTGCGGAATGGTTGGCTGCCCTGCGAGATGTTAACGCTAAAATTAGAATTGATAAGAGGCTTCTGCGGGTTAGAAATGGCAATTTAGGAGACTGTCGCTCAGTTGGCGAAGGAGTCTACGAGTTAAAAATTGACTATGGGCCTGGCTACCGAGTCTACTTTGGACAAGCGGGATTCACTATTGTGCTTATTCTGTGTGGTGGGGATAAAAGCACTCAAGACCAAGACATTGTTAGAGCTAAGGAATACTGGAAAGATTATGAAATACGCGAAAGTGCCGACCAGTGATAGCTATCATGACTCTAAAATTTCCAATCTTAAAGATCCCAACTATTCTGCTGCTTACCTGTCACTGATTTTTGATGAAGAGGAAGAAGGCGATTTAGAGATGGGAATAATGCGACAAGTTCTGAGAGATGTATTTGAGGCTCTTGGGGAACCAATTATGTCTGCGGAGGATGCTAAATTGCATCTTGAAAAATTAGATGTTTTGTTGCCGCAATCTGGGATTGCAACTATTTATGCTTTGGCTAATTGGCTGAAGGTTTTGGGGTTGAAGTTATCTGTTGCTGTTGCTCAAGAGGATGAAGGGGAAGAGAAAGGTTCTGTTAGTGCTGTTGAGTTGGTGGAGGTTGCGAAGGTTTGATTTTGGCCGATCTTTTGTAACCGCAGCTTGTAGCCTGTAGGGTGCGTCAGTCTTCCGGTTAGTGGGAAAAATTAGGGTTTTCCCAACTGACGCACCCTACTAATGTTGCTGAATTGGCGGAAGTTGGTAATGTTTGATTTTGGTCGATCGCCCATATTATGATTGGTGAGTAGTTGCGATCGCATTTATGGAAGTACAACCAAGGGATATTCAGCGTTACGTCAAGTCAGACGGTCAGATTCCTTTTGATGAGTGGTTTTATGCTCTGCGGGATTCTCAAGCCAAACTCAAGATTAATGTGAGATTGAAGCGAGTCAGTACAGGTAATTTTGGGGACTACCGCCCAGTGGGAGAAGGAGTCTGGGAATTGAAAATTAATTTTGGTCCAGGCTACCGGGTCTATTTTGGACAAGTAGAAACAACTATAGTGCTTCTCCTGTGTGGAGGGGATAAAAGCACTCAGGACGAAGATATTCGTAAAGCCAAGAAATATTGGATTAAATACAGGAGTCAAGACAATGGTTAAAAGTGTACCTTACCATCCGTTTCTGATTGAACAGCTCAAAGATCCAGTATATGCAGCGGGCTACCTGACGCTATTCTTAAATGAGCAAGAAGAGGGAGATTTGGATATTGGCATTTTCCCATCAGCTTTGAAAGATGTATTTGAAGCTCTTGGGGAACCAAATATGTCAGCAGATGAGGCTAAATTGCATCTGGAAAAATTAGATGTTTTGTTGTCACAATCTGGGATTGCAACTATTTATGCTTTGGCTAATTGGCTGAAGGTTTTGGGGTTGAAGTTATCTGTTGCGGTTGCTGAGGATGAAGGGGAAGAGGAAAGTTCTGTTAGTGCTGTTGAGTTGGTGGAGGTTGGTAAGGTTTGATTTTGGTCGATTTTTTTTAATCGCAGCTTGTAGCCTGTAGAGTGCGTCAGTCTTAATGTTATTACGAAGAATTAGGGTTTTCCAACTGACGCACCCTACTAATGTTGCTGAATTGGCCCAAATTGGTAATGTTTGATTTTGGTCGATCGCCTTTATGATGATCTACGAGTAGTTGCGATCGCACTTATGGAAGTACAACCAAGGGAAATTCAGCAGTACAAGATACCGGATGGCAAAATTCCTTTTTCGGAGTGGTTGGAATCTCTCCGAGACTTTAAGGGTAAAGCCAAGATTGTGAAAAGGCTTGAGCGGGTTAGCGAGGGTAATCTGGGAGATGCTCGATCGCTCGGAGAGGGAGTCTGGGAATTTAAAATTGACTTTGGGCCGGGCTACCGCGTCTATTTTGGACAAGTAGAAACAACTATAGTGCTTCTGCTGTGTGGCGGAGATAAAAGCACTCAAGAGCAAGATATTAGCAAAGCCAAGAAATATTGGACAGAATATAGGAGCCGAAAAAATGTCTAATGAAAGTGTACCTTACCATCCCTTGAAAATTAAATCTCTCAAAGATCCCTTATTTGCGGTGGCTTATCTCACAGAGATATTTGAGGAAGAAGAAGGTGATTTAGAGACGGGAATAATGCGAAAAGCGCTTCGAGATGTATTTGAAGCTCTTGGAGAACCAAGTATGTCAGCAGATGACGCTAAATTGCACTTGGAAAAATTAGATAGTTTGTTGTCACAATCTGGGATTGCAACTATTTATGCTTTGGCTAATTGGCTGAAGGTTTTGGGGTTGAAGTTATCTGTTGCGGTTGCTGAGGATGAAGGGGAAGAGGAAAGTTCTGTTAGTGCTGTTGAGTTGGTGGAGGTTGGTAAGGTTTGATTTGGGCCGATCGCCCGCAGAGCCCCGATCGGGTAATATAGATTTATGAAGTAGCCACGGCTTGACATGAAACTACCCGATCGCATCACAACTTATAAATACCCGATTAAAAGCCACGTAGAAATCGAAGCGGAGTTTAATAGCCTCGTAAGTGAAGAAACAGTAGATTATAATTGCTTTGCTTTCGTGGCTGGCGAAGTCGAACAAAAATATTATAACTATTTAACCGGATATGGTATGACAGGTTTGCAGCAGCCCACAAGCGCAACTGCAAACCCCAAAACTACAAAACCCCTTTAGAACTAGGAATCCGACTAGCGCGCCGTGGATCGATCGCCACAGCCATCCGCAAAGCCCGCGCAAATGCCTTAAATGTCGCTTCCACAATGTGGTGGGAATTTCCACCCTGCAACTGTCGAATGTGCAGTGTCATTTGAGTGTGGTTCACCACCGCCGAAAAAAACTCTTTCACTAACTCCGTATCGTAAGTACCAATCCGTTGATTGGGAATCTGCAAATTGTAGCTTAAGTGAGGCCTTCCCGAAAAATCTAGCACTACCTCAACCAAAGCTTCATCCAACGGGGCGATGAAATGGCCGAAACGAGAAATGCCCGATCGATCTCCGACAGCTTTTGCGAGAGTTTGTCCTAACGTAATCCCCACATCCTCGTTCGTGTGATGATCGTCAATGGCTAAATCCCCGATCGCCTGTACGTCCAAATCGATCAATCCGTGGGAAGCAATCTGATCCAACATATGATCTAAAAACGGAATTCCTGTCGCCGCTTTACAAGTTCCCGAACCGTCGAGATTGAGGCTAACATTGACATCCGTTTCCAGTGTCGTGCGCTTCACGAAAGCGGCGCGGGCGACTTGAACCGGAAGTGCGGGAGGAATAGAAACGCGATCGATTATTTCCATAATTTGCAATTTGTCATTCATTAGTAATTAATTAGTAATTTGGGATTACCAGTTTTCCAGCAGACAGTGGAAATCGAACTGTCAACAGTCAACTGTCAACAGTCAACTGTCAACAGTCAACTGTTTGCAAACTGTTACATTCCCATGATTTCGTAACCAGCATCTACATACAAAATCTGACCAGTAATCCCGCTAGCCATACTGCTGCACAGAAAAGTCGCAGCATTTCCTACTTCCTGTTGAGTCACTGTGCGTCGCAGGGGGGCGACTTCCTCAACGTGGTGGATCATGTCCAGAATGCCGCCAACTGCTGAGGAAGCCAAAGTCCGAATGGGGCCCGAAGAAATCCCATTTACCCGAATATTTGACGGGCCAAGTTCCGCCGCCAAATAGCGAACATTCATTTCTAATGCTGCTTTCGCAATTCCCATCACGTTATAATTGGGGATTACTCGGACACCGCCCAGATAAGTCAAGGTGATAATACTACCGCCTTCGGCCATCAGGGGTTTAGCCGCGGCACACAGCCGTATTAGGGAGTAAGCGCTAATATCCAAAGCATTGGAGAAGCCTTGGCGCGAAGTGTTGGTGAAGTCTCCCGATAGTTCGTCTTTGCCGGCAAAGGCCAAACAGTGAACCAGAATATCTAACTTGCCCCATTTTTCGGCGATCGCCTCAAAAGTAGACTCAATTTCGCTCTCGTTTTGGACATTGCAGGGCAAATACAGACTGGGATTGAGGGGTTCCACGAGTTCAGCGACTTTGCGCTCGTGCTTGCCTTTCTCGTCCTTCATATAAGTGATGCCGAGGTTGGCCCCTGCTTTGTGGAGTTGCTGAGCGATGCCCCAGGCGATCGAGCGATTGTTGGCAATGCCCGTAACCAGAGCATTTTTTCCGGTCAAATCTATCATTTTTAGTTCATATAGAAGCAACTTGCACCGTTCTCGTTGACTAGATTCAACAACCCCGCCTATTTAGACACAACTGGTTCAGACACAATTGAGACACAACTAATATTAATTTTGCTGTGGAGCTACATGGGGGCGGAATTGAGAAATTTAAGAGAAGGGCTAGATTTAATCATACAGTGCGTGTTTACCTTAACATTGGATAGAAGTAACTGAATCCCCGGATACAGGAGTTTGGGAAGTATATTTACTCAATAATGTTAATCTGCAAGTTAAAGAGCATTGATTAGTAGAAAGGATCAGGTCGTGACCCATGACAGACCGCTAGCAGCCGTGTTTCGCCAAATCAGTGGCGGGGCGTTTCCACCCATTGTGGAAAGCTTTGAACGGGGCAAGACAATTTTTTTCCCTGGAGACCCGGCTGAGCGCGTCTACGTTCTCATTAAAGGTGCTGTAAAGCTCTCCAGGGTGTATGAGGCAGGGGAAGAGATTACAGTTGCCCTACTGCGCGAAAATAGTGTATTTGGGGTGCTGTCTCTGATTACGGGACACCGCTCAGATAGGTTTTACCATGCGGTAGCCTTTACGCCGGTGGAATTGATCTCATTGCCGATCGAACAAGTCGAAAAAGCTCTCAAGGAAGATCCAGAATTATCAATGGTGATGCTGCGGGGATTGTCTTCTCGGATTTTGCAAACCGAGATGATGATCGAAACGCTGGCCCACCGAGATATGGGTTCGAGACTGGTTAGCTTTTTGTTGATTCTGTGCCGGGATTTTGGTATGCCCGGTAGTGAGGGGATTACGATTGATTTGAAGCTGTCCCATCAGGCGATCGCAGAGGCGATCGGCTCAACACGGGTAACAGTGACTCGTTTGCTGGGGGATCTCAGACTAGAAAAAATGATCTCGATCCACAAGAAAAAGATCACAGTCCATAACCCGGTGGCTTTAGGCCAGCAATTCACTTGATGCCGAGAAACTATAGGATTTTGGATTTTGGATTTTAAATTCAATCCAAAATCCGAAATCCCAAATATATAATCGGAATGACTGCTGGATACATCCTAGTATTTGTAATTTTAATTTTGGGGGGTGTGATCGCTACTGTCAGCGATCGCCTTGGGACGAAAGTCGGCAAGGCAAGATTGAGTCTGTTCAAACTTCGCCCTCGCGATACTGCTGTTGTGGTGACAGTGATGGCTGGTAGCATTCTATCAGCCACAACTCTCGGCATTCTGTTTGCTACTAGCAAGCCTCTGCGAACGGGGGTTTTTAGAATAGACGAAATTCAAAAAAGACTGAATAACGCCCGCAGGGAACTCAATCAAGCCACTCAAGAAAAAAATTTAGTTGAAACTGAATTAGCCCAAGCCAGGGCTGCTCAATCGAAAGTTAAAGCCAATTTAGAAGAGATTAATCGTTCGTTGCAGGCAGCTAATGCTGAACAAGCTCAGACGCAAGCAAAATTAAACTCGCTACGCACCCAACTTAATAGCGTGGAAGCTGCTAAGTCTAAAACAGAAAAACAGTTAAGTGAGGTAGAAGTGGCTAAATCTCAGACTGAATCACAATTAATGAGTGTGGAAGCTGCAAAATCTCAGACTGAATCACAATTAAAGATGGTGGAAACGGCGCGGGCGACTACAAAATCTCAGCTCGATCGCACTGAAAGTCAATTGAACACGGTTTCTACTCAAAAAACGAATCTGGGTTCGGAAATCGCGCAACTACAAGGAGAACGCCAACAGTTGATCGAGCAACGAGAGCGGGTGAAAACTCAAATTGCTCAGCGGGACCAGGAAATTGCCAAACGAGAGGGAGAAATTGCCAAGCGGGACAAGGAAATTGCCAAGCGCAACGAATTAATTGCTCAGCGAGACCAGGAAATTGCCCAGCGGGTGCAAAATCTGGCCGATCGCGATCGCACCATAGTCGATCGAGACAAAGTGATTTCCGAGAGAGAAGAACTATTAGAAACCTTAGCAGAGCAACAAACACAACTCGAACAACAACAAGCTTTATTACAACAGCAAGTGCAAGTTTTGGAACGAGATTTTCAGGCAATTCGTGAGGGTACTGTGGCCATTAGGCGCGGTCAAATTTTAGCGGCTGGGGTGGTTAACATCGTCGATCCCGCCTTAGCAAGTCGCGCCATTGACAGACTATTGCAAGAAGCCAATAAAACCACTGTTGGACTGATGCAGCCACAAAATAATTCGGTTAAAGAGCAGGTAGTTCAAATTACTAATACTGAAATTGAGCAACTAATTAATCAAATTAAAGATGGTCAAGATTATGTAGTCAGAATAGTCGCTGGTGCTAATTACCTGCGGGAAGAAAAGCGAATCAAAGTATTTGCAGAAGCCGAAATCAATCGAGTGGTATTCCGGGCTGGAGATTTGATTGCAGGGATTTCTGTCGATCCTGTTACCTCGACAGATGAACAGGTAAGACAGCAGTTGCAGCAATTAATTGAAGCTTGCCAATTTCGGGCTCGTTTGATTGGGGTTGTGGGCGGTAGAGTCCAAGTTGCGGATAATCGGATTGAAACTTTGGCTGGTTTTGTCGATCGCCTGCAACAATATGATAAACCTTTGGACGTTCAGGCGATCGCCACTGATGTCACATACATTGCGGGCCCGCTGAAAATAGATTTAGTGGCTCTTCAGAATGGAGTCGTGGTTTTTCGGACTGGACAACAACCACCGGGCGGCCCAGATGTGAAAGTTAAACAATAAGTGCGATCGACTTATCGAATTATAGCAAAAATTTTGGGCGATCGAATTACAATTTTGCTTGACATTTTCGCCCCCTTGACATATCATTAAATCATGGGAATCCGTGCCGCCATATATATAGCAATCCTAGGGTGCGTCGCCACCAGAAATCGAGAAGCACCACCAACAATCTCACAGCGACGCACCCTACCCAATCGTAGGGTGCGTCGCATCGACAATCTGTAAGTTAGATCAAAAATCTCACAGCGACGCACCATACCCAATCGTAGGGTGCGTCGCATCGACAATCTGTAAGTTAGATCAACAATCTCACAGCGACGCACCGCCAAGCCGTAGGGTGCGTCGCATCGACAATCTGTAAGTTAGATCAAAAATCTCACAGCGACGCACCCTACCCAATCGTAAGGTGCGTCGCATCGACAATCTGCAAATCCCACCCTTAAATCTCACAGCGACGCACCCTACTACTACTGGATGTACTCGACAAAATAGCACAAAAAACAAACATTGTGCCAAAATTAATCTTAATCTCCACCCATCCACCTAAAACCGATGATTGCCCCAGATACAATCCTCCGCAAACGCTACCAAATAATCAAATTCTTGGCGGGTGGTGGCTTTGGCGACACCTACCTAGCCAAAGATTTAGACTTACCCGGAAAACCCCACTGCGTCGTCAAACACCTGAAACCGAAAGACAATCGTCCCGTTGTTTTGCAGCTAGCCCGAAAGTTGTTCGATATCGAAGCACAAGTTTTGTATAATTTAGGCAAGCAATGCCCGCAAATTCCGACTTTGTTTGCTCACATTGAAGAAAATGGCGAATTCTATCTAGTTCAAGAATTCATAGATGGACATGATTTAAACACAGAGATTGTTCCCGGCAAAAAGTTAAGCGAATCTACCGTTATTACCTTATTAAAAAACATCTTAGAAGTTTTAACAGTTCCTCACGAACACCAACCAAATGCCGTTATTCATCGAGATATTAAACCAGCTAACTTAATGCGCCGTCAAGATGGTAAAATAGTCTTGATTGACTTTGGTGCAGTTAGGCAAATCAATCAATTAATTGTGAATGTTAATGGAGATGTCACGACAACAATAGCTATAGGCACTCCCGGTTATATGCCCAGCGAACAAGCTAAAGGTAAACCAAAATTGTGCAGCGATGTCTATGCTGTGGGGATGATTGGGATTCAAGCATTAACAGGAATTCCGCCACAACAATTGCAGGAAGATCCGAGAACCGGGGAAGTAATTTGGCGAAATTTGGTACCAAGAATTGACTCTAGATTTGCGGATGTTTTAGATAAAATGGTGCGCGACCATTTCAGTCAGCGTTATCAGAATGCAGGGGAAGCTTTGCAAGCACTTTTATCTTTATCGACGAATCCTTCCGGGAGCAAAGTTAAAACAATTCCTGTGATTCCACAGCACACTTGGCCGTTACCGACTAACACAACCAGGCGAGGTTTATTACAATTAGTGGGTTTTGCTGGGGGAGGATTTGCATTAGCCGTGCTGAGTCAAAGTTTGTTGAACAACAAATCTTCTTCATCTTCACCAAGTCCTTCACCTCCATCAGATAATGAGCCGCCATCTCCTGAATCATCGGCTCAAAAATCATCCTCAGAACCCATAGCAGAAAGTCCATCACCTGAAGCATCTCCAAAACCATCACCAGAAACTCCAGCCCCAAAAGCATCGTCAAATTCCCTAAAAACTTTTGATTTTGAAACAGTAACAGTTAACTCAACGGGGCAGATTGCTAACCGCAGTCAAGGACAAGCACGGGTTTTTACAGATAATCTCGGTGATGGCATTACTATAGATATGATAGCGATTCCAGGTGGCAGTTTCGTGATGGGTTCCCCCAGTACGGAAGCAGGGCGATATGACAATGAAGGGCCGCAGCGTACTGTTACTGTGGCCCCTTTTTTTATGGGTAAATATGAAGTCACTCAAGAACAATACCAAGCAGTGATGGGAAACAACCCATCTAATTTCAAAGGTGCGAAACGTCCTGTAGAACAAGTTACCTGGGATGAGGCTGTGGAATTCTGCCGCAAACTTACTCAAAAAACAGGGAAGAGTTATCGTTTACCTTCGGAAGCCGAATGGGAATATGCTTGTCGCGCCGGAACTACAACACCTTTCTATTTTGGTGACACAATTACGCCAGATTTAGTTAATTATAACGGCAATAATCCCTACGGTGCTGCGCCGAAGGGACTTTATCGTCAACAAACAACGGATGTGGGGAGTTTTCCGCCGAATCCGTTTGGTTTATACGATATGCACGGCAATGTTTGGGAATGGTGCAGTGATAAAGGGCATGGTAATTATAGTGGCGCGCCGACTGATGGAAGTTCTTGGGAAACTGGAACGGATAATAACCGGGTGCAGCGTGGTGGTTCCTGGAACAACCATGCGGTCCATTGCCGCGGTGCCTATCGTAACTACTTCTCCGCGGACTTCAGGTGGGGGCACTGGGGTTTTCGCGTGGCGGTAGCGTCGGTTTCTTCCTTGTCCTAGTTTTCCCCGCGAGGACTCTTCTCTGCTCTTTTGCCCTTTTGCTCTTTTCCCTCTTTCCTCTTTACCCTTTTGCGCGCGTCAGCGCGCTCGAATTTTTTTTTGGGAAAATGGGGGTTAATATTACGTTCAGGGGCTGTAGGGGCGGGTTTTACAGATAATATTTGAGACGCACAAACAATCTCAATAAACCCGCCCTCACCCCAGGGCTGTTTCATTCTCAAACAAATCATCGTTTTGTAGGGGTAGTGCGACCCCTACTCCCCGTGCCTACCCTCCTCATCCACGATTTTGTATGTGTTTCAGGCATCAGGGCAACCACGGGGGGATTGCCCCTACAAGAGAATGAAACAGCCCTGGCCCCCACCCAACCAATAACCCAAATTAACCCGATGTGCGAGTGAACGTAAAAGAGGTACATTTGAATTTACCGTTGGGGGCGGGCG
>NZ_NXIB02000073.1 GCF_002412335.2 Tychonema bourrellyi FEM_GT703 | reverse complement strand
TCTAGATATTGTTGATTTTACTCGATCGCCTAAAAGATCTCAAATGGGTTCTATAAATGACTATACTTTTGCCAGCTATAGATAGAGGCAGTTTGGGAAATACTCAGCTACCCAGAAGGGCGACGTAAAAAGTCGAGGGCGGACTTGGCAGACGTGGAGACGTTCTTGGAAATATTGGGCTCGGAGAGTTAACCCGTGTCCACCGACACAATGCCGGGATACCACCTGACCCAGATAGGCAGTGTTGTGTGTTTGTTGTGCATTTATCTTGCACAACAAATGCACAACAAACGCACAACAAATAAGGTTTGAGCCGCTTTCTCCCTTTCGGTAAAGAACGGCTCAAAGCATTGATGTTATTAGGTTTTATTAACGGGTACGGTAGGACTCGAACCTACGGCTCGCTGCTTAGAAGGCAGCTACTCTATCCACCTGAGTTACGCACCCACGTCAAAAAATTGAAAGCCAGCTAGAATTTTGCGCTACAGCAGTATTGTATCGCTATAGTGTGCGATCGATCAAGTAAATATTTGACAAAAGTCTAAAATAATCTAGAACCTGTGGCCACTTTCACAAAATTTTCCCATGATTTGGCAGTTAATGCACATCAACTAGGCGCTAATTATTTTTGACAAAAAGCCTAGAATGTGTGTGATAATCACAACAGCACGGGATTAATAGAAGTATGGATGGCTACCATTACCTGAATGGTATCAGGAAAGTTCAGTTTTCTGAAGACCCCTGGAAAAACTCCCGTAACACCATAACTGGTAGGTCAACTTAAGTTGCTCAGGTCTGAATTGCCAACAGACCCATAAAAACCAGAGCTGGTCGGCTAAAACCTAAAAAGTGTTCGCAACATCATGTGACGAACTCATGAAGGGGTACACCCATCACCCTGACGGGTAATGCGATCGAGGTATTTTTTGGTATCCGACTTGTCTCGATTATCTGAAAAATATCGCGTAAATGTACCACTATAATTATCAAGCACAGCACCTCGGCCATGACAGAAGTCAAATCACAGTGTCATGTTTATTCTGAAACGGCAGGATGTTGAAATAACCAATTTTCAACACCCAAAACGGGATCAGCAAATCCCCATTCTCAATTATCAGGGGCAGACGTTCCGCCTAATCAGCGCTTTCAACGGCAAACAAGCAGAAGACGCCAGAGCCTTATGGCGGGACTTAACCGACAACAAAGGTAAAGCCTGTGTTTTGCTAGAAGAGCCCGATAGATACAGCGTCTGGGGTAAGGTGCGTCTTGACCAGCTTGTCGGCGAAGAACCGACAGGTACTTCCGCAGCCAAAGCACCGCTGTTCGCACAGGCTTGTCTGCTGCTGCTCCAAGCTGTTTACTTCGATGTAGAAGACCTACTAGGAGCAAGACAAGCAGGATCATTTCAGAAAGATATCGCCAAAATATTTCAGCAGGGAAGCTTCCCCATGGCAGACTCCCCTGATGCAATCAAAAATTGGCTAACGGTTAGTCCCTTACAAGGTCACAAGGTACCTCCTTGGCAAGATGAGCATCTTAAGACCTTGTTGCAAGAACTGCACCGTTTGGGCAAATCATATTTTGGCAATACAGACTTTGCTCAGGGAGTGAGCGATGTCCTGGAAGATATGCCAGCACAGGAGCGTAATCAGTTTATTGATTGGCTCAAACAATCAGCCCTCAACAAGTTGTGGATATCGGGGTAAAAATTTTTGGGCAATTGGTTAAACAGTTGCAGTGTAGGCGGTACGTGATATGTACGTTGGATTGCCAACTTGTATTGGCGACCAAATTGTTAAGTTAGTTTGGCTACCACCTACTTTCTGGGAATTTAACTGCTAGTTAGGTCTTTTGGAATATCGAATATCTATGAGTAGCACTTCAGAAAAGTCATCTACATCTCCATCTTTATTGTCAGCTCAGACTCTAGTCATTGTGGGCATTGTCTGGGGTGTCATGGCGCTGCTGTTTTTTTTACTGTTCAGCGTGCCCCTTTCACAAGAAGAGGGTCTACCGCTTTGGTACTCGATCGGCACTTACATTTTTGAATGCGGGGCATACCTCGGAGCAGCGCTAGTTTGTTTTAGAAACTGGAACAGCCCTCATATGGCCAGCGGACGCAACGTCTGGTTGGGCATTGGTCTAGGAATGCTGTTCTATTTTGTCGCTGGTGTGCTATTTGGTATTTGGGAACTTTATTTTGAGGTCAGCCCCGATGTCTCGCCAGCAGATGCCTTCTATCTAGGCAGCTACGTGGTACTGATTGGGGGTATGGTTGTGGCTGTTACCTCCAAGCGGCTGAATCTCGAAATTTGGCAGTGGGGTCTGTTATCGGGAATTGCTGCATTTGGGATTGTGATAGCGCTCTGGGTGGCGGCACCTGACTCTTGGAGGGTACAGCTAGGGCTAGCACCGGCATCGACTGAGGAAGTAGTGAGTAAAGCTGCACCTGACTCAACTAAAGTAACAGCTAAAGCTCCTGCCTTGAAAGATGCCCCCGCGTCAAAGTCGAAAGAATTGACCTCGCCTGCTGCTGAGTCTGGACAACCAGTAGCAGCCGAAGAAACAGAAGAAACTAAAGCTCCAGCATGGGTGATAGCACTAGACAAGCAACTATTACCCTATGCTTATGCCATCAATCTGTTTTACATTGTGGGTGACGTTTTTCTGCTGATTATTGCTACAGCATTGCTGCTGGCATTCTGGGGAGGACGTTTTTCCCAATCTTGGCGGATGATTGCGGCTGCAACTTTTTCGCTGTACATCGCGGATATGTACTTTAAGTGGCGTGATACTCAGGCGGAGGGTACTTACCAAAGTGGCAGTTTGCTAGAAGTGTTTTTTGTTTTCAGCGCTATCTTGTTTGGAATAGGAGCTGTGTTGGAACATGACATTTCAAGCCGTTCTCGCCAGAGCAGGCGCAGTCGGCGTGCTGCTTAACAATTTGAGATAGAGGATTGTTGGCAAGCTCTTGGGCTGGTTCAAGCTCTGTAGCCCTCGCCAACATTTTTCAGATTCAAATTAATAAACAATCCAAATTCAGAGTTCGTTGACAGTTAGCCTGCGCTTGGATAGGTCTTTTTTCTGGAAAACTTGGGATGACGCCTACAAAACTCTCTGATTCAGATAAACGCGAAATTATCAGGCTCTACCGACTGTCGGACGAGAATACGATTACTCTGGCAAAGCGCTACGGGGTGAGCAGTTCGACGGTCAGACGCCTGGTTCAGAGCGCTTTGTCAGGGCCGGAATACGAATCTCTAGTGCAGCAAAAACAAAAGCGTTTATCCGATCGTACAACTATTTCTCAAGAGGCAGAGGTGACAGTGGATTTGTCGTCCTCTTCAAGTGGCTCAGATCCTTTATCTGCAACTGTTAAACCGTCGTCAGTCGCAAATTCTAGACCGACAATTCGGCAGCGTTTTTTATCGGTAGCTGAACGAGTTGCTGACGTTGAGGAGCCAGGAAATCTCAACTCATATTTGAATGTTTCTGGCGAATCGGCAGCCGACGAGATGGCTAATCCAGGCGATCGCAGTGATGATGTGGCTGTAACTGGGGAATTAAAGGCAATCCTCCCAGAAGAAGGATTTCTCTTAGGTGAAGATTTTAGCGATTTCGACGAGGATGAGGATGAGGATGATTTAGATGACTTCGACGGGGATGAGGATGAGGATGAAGACTCTCTGTTGGAAGGAAGTCTGCTGAGTTTGCGATCGTCCGGTGAATCGATCGGGCTTCGGGCGCAAACGCTGATTCAAGTTTTGCCTTTAAGCCAAGCGTCTATTCCCAAAATTTGCTATTTGGTGGTCGATCGAGCAGCAGAGTTGATCACTAGACCTTTGAAAGCTTTTGGCGAATTGGGTCAAATTCCTTCGGCAGAAATTCGCGAGAAAACTCTGCCAGTTTTTGATAACCACCGAGTTGCGAGGCGATTTGCGACTCGCCATCAAAGGGTGTTTAAGATTCCTGATGGCAAGATGCTGCAAAAAACTGCGCCTTATTTGCAAGCTAAGGGAATTACTAGGCTGTTGATTGACGGTCAGGTTTACTCTTTATGACAGAAGGAAGAGGGAAGAAGGAAGAAGGAAGAAGGAACAGGGAAGAAGGAAGAAGGAAGAAAATTAATGGTGTCAGCAATTATAGCACTTTTCAGGTATGTAGTAGGGAATATTGAATGTACAATTATTAGAGATATTCCTCTAGTTCTTCTCTGTCAGTAACTGGTTTTGAAGCAGAAACTGTCCACAGTGGTAGAAGAATTGCACCTCCGATAAATCCGGTACTAAGGCTTAGAGCTAATACTATTCCTACGGGCATTTGTATGGATTGGAACAAGGTAAAGTTTAAGGATACTAACGTGGCGTTTTGTACAGAGATAATTGCGATCGCACTTACCAAAATTGCTAGTACAGAACTAATGGCGAGCAAAGGAATTGTTTTCATAAAAAAGTATTCATCATTTAAAAAGTATTCATCATTTCTAACAATGAAGCAAACCCGACTGGTTTAACCAAATATTGACTTCCGTAGGTTGAGTTGAAGCATGAAACCCAACATTCCCAGGGTGTTGGGTTTCGTCCCACGGGCCCAACCTACATAGGTTATTTAATCTGCGATCCTATACAACAGCGGTGGCTTTCCTCTCAAAAATGCGATCGATTGCATCCTCCACAACCTTATCCGGTGTCGAAGCACCCGAAGTAATCCCCACGACAATTTTGCCCTCCGGTAGCCAATTTTGGGCGATGACTAAATCACCCCCCAGAGGCTTATGTTCGAGCCGATTTCCTGGCAAGATACGTTCCGCACAATCAATATGATAAGAAGGAATAGTTTTGTCGATCGCAATTTCCTGCAAATGCGTCGTATTAGAAGAATTAAAACCCCCAATTACCACCATCAAATCCAACTTTTCCTCCACCAAATCCAACATCGCATCTTGCCGTTCTTGAGTCGCATCGCAAATAGTATTAAAACTGAGGAAATGTTCGTTCAAATTATCCGGCCCGAACTTACGCATCATCGTTTTTTCAAACAACTTACCAATCTGCTCAGTCTCGCTTTTGAGCATAGTAGTTTGGTTAGCAATCCCAACCCTTTCTAAATCGACATCTGGGTCAAAACCAGCCGAATAAGCATTGCTAAACTTCGCCATAAACTCGTCGCGATCGCCACCATTTATGATATAATTGCTGACATATTCAGCCTGGTGCAAATTCAGCACAATCAAATATTTATCAGCAAAAGAACTCGTAGCAACAGTTTCTTCATGCTTGTACTGACCGTGAATAATCGAAGTATAATCCTTCTTTTTGTGCTTCTCAACTGAATTCCAAACCTTAGAAACCCAAGGACAAGTCGTATCAACAATCTTGCAACCTTTATCATTAAGCAACTGCATTTCTTGCACGCTGGCCCCGAAAGCAGGTAAAATTACCACATCACCGCGATCGACCACCGAAAAATCTTTCTGCCCCTGCTCAACCGCAATAAAACCAACTGACCTATCCCGCAAATGCTGGTTAACCGATGGATTGTGAATGATCTCATTAGTAATCCAAATCCGTTCCGTTGGGAAATGCTGGCGAGTTTCATAAGCAATAGCCACAGCCCGTTCCACACCCCAACAAAAACCAAAAGCCTCAGCCAGCCGAATCGTGACACCGTTGCGCTCCAGCCTGTAGTTATTGTCCCGAATTTGCTGAATCAGACTGCTTTGATAAGCCGTATTCATCACATCCGCAACCTCAGCTTGGTGTCCGAAACCTTTGCGGTGGTAATTTTCTGACTGTTGTAGCGATCGCTTAAAAGCTTTGGTATCCATGTGGTGTCTATTTCAAATTTAGGTTAATTACTTTTGATTTTAGAACGGATATGCTATTTGTACGATCGACACATTGAGAGGGAAGAACGAATGAACCGCGAAGGCGCGTTCGGCGAAGCCGTTCCCGTAGGGTAGGACACGAAGGAAGAAGAAAGAAGAATGAGACAATTGGGCGATCAATATCAAACGCTGGTGCGATCTTAACTCTTCTTCCTCCTCTTCCTTCGCGCTCTTCGCGCCTTCGCGGTTTGTTAATAAACTAAGTTCGATCGAACTTATCGAAAAAATCAGCTTTCCACATTCTTAGGCGCAAAAAGAGAACTCGAATCTAAGGCACTAAAACCGCCAGCAAAATCCTCACCGTAAGCCTCTTCACCGTGTTCGCCGATATCCAAACCTTGGTCTTCAGCAGATGAGGGGACTCGCAATTCCATAAACTGTGCCAGAATTTTCAGGATGACAAAAGTGCCGATCGCAGCAAACACGTAAGTAGCCACAACGGTTATAAATTGCGTCAAGAGTAGCCCCGGATTCCCGGAAAACAGCCCATCATTTCCCGCAGCATTTACTGCTTTAGTCGCAAATACCCCAGTCAGAATCGCGCCTACTGTCCCGCCGACTCCGTGAACTGGGAATGTATCCAAAGAGTCGTCAAATCCCAGTTTAACTCGCAAGCTAACGGCAAAGAAGCAACAAACTGAGGTGATCGAGCCAATCAACAGTGCCCCAATGGGTAGCACATAGCCAGCAGCAGGAGTGATGCCCACAAGTCCCGCAAGGAAACCACTAGCAATCCCGACTGCTGTTGGTTTGCCTCGGAGTACCCATTCGATAATTGTCCAAGTTAAGCCACCGGCTGCGGCAGAAATCATGGTGGTGACAAAAGCTACAGTTGCTAAAGAACCGGAACCCAGAGCACTGCCACCGTTGAAGCCAAACCAGCCGAACCACAGCAAGCCAATTCCCAACAACACGTATGGCACGTTATGGGGGGTGTGGGGCTTGCTTTGAAAGTCTTTGCGAGGCCCAATTACCCAAGCTGCGACTACCGCAGAAACGCCGGAACTGATGTGTACGACGGTGCCACCTGCAAAGTCCAGAGCTCCCATTGCCCCCATCCAGCCTCTGCCCCAAACCCAGTGGGCTAAAGGAGAGTAGATGAAGGTAGACCACAAAAGCACGAACCAGAAATAGGTTTTAAATGTGACTCGTTCGACGATCGCCCCGGAAATCAACGCTGGAGTGATGATGGCGAACATCATCTGATACACCATGAATACTTGGTGCGGAATTGTCGGTGCGTAGCCGATGGGATCTGGTTTATCGGCTGCGACGCCGTTCAAAAACATCCAGTCAAAGCCGCCGATGAAGGTTTCAAATCCTTTGCCAAAGCCTTCTGACACGGGGGTGGACACGTCAAAGGCTAAACTGTAACCCCACAGCGTCCAGGTGACGCCGATTAGTCCCATCATCACCAAGCTCATCATCATGGTGTTGAGGACGTTGCGCGATCGCACTAATCCTCCATAAAAAAACGCTAGCCCTGGTGTCATTAATAGTACCAGTGCTGAGGAAACTAGCATCCAAGCCGTATCACCAGAGTCGATCGGGTTTTCGACCACAGCAGCAGCGGCTGGGGCAGCTTCTTGAGCTAAGGCATTATTCATCAGTGGCCAGCTCAACAGCCACAGTGCAATTAGCCCGATCGTTAAACCTTTTTTGAACACGTTACTGTACCTTTTAATACTCAGTATTTTGGAGATTTGACGGAGACGATTTTAGATGCGAGGATTTTAGATGCAATAGTTATTTGGTTTTAAGACCCTGTATGAGGCAGGGGTGTTTCATTCTCGTTTGATGGGGAGATGAGAAGAGGGGCAGATGGGGCGATCGCGGGAACCCCCATAACGATGAATTTTTAAGCTTTTCAGTCATCCCTCCGATTCCCCTTCTCCCCCTCTCCTTCTCCCCCTCTCCCCCCGTCATTTGACTTTTTTGGTGAGAATGAAACAGCCCTGCGGTATGAGGGGAACGAATCTTACCATAGATAATTCCAGATCCTCAATTTCCGACTCCTCATAGCCACACTTATCTAAAATCGTCAATCTTTAATCACAAACATAGTTACTTTTGGATTCCACCATTTGTGAGTTGGGTTTTTCTGTATCCAAATATACTAATATTTATACTCATATTTTATTAATGTATCTTAAGGTACTTGACATTACCCCTGACTACGGAGTAACAAATGACTGTTGACTGTTGACTGTTGACTGTTGACCGTTGACTGTTGACTAATTTTTTAACTGGATCTGACCGAAAAGTTGCAGGGCCGATCGCCAAACCAAATAGCCTCGATCGTTGAGGTGTAAACCATCAGTGCTCAGTTCGGTTTGCAAGTTACCGTCAGCATCGGTAAACATTGGGTACAAATCCAGATATAAAGCATTTTCGACACTGGCGATTTCTCGGAGTCGCCGATTAATCTCGCGAATCCGACTGTTAGAAATCGCCAACAGCCGATCGCGATTTTCCCAAGTAGCCTGTTCCCCGCTGTGTGGCAAAATCGACTGCACCACCACTTGTGCTTTGGGGTGTGCCCATCGCAAATCGCGAATAATCTGTCGCTGGTTGTCCAAAATCCCTTCGTCGCTTGCCCCTTTGAGCAAATCGTTAATCCCAATCATCACAAAAACAGCATCCGGCTGAGTGCGATCTAATAACTGCAACCGCTTCAGCAAGCCCACCGAAGTCTCTCCCGAAATCCCCTGATTCAGCCAAATTCGATCGATCGGCAACAGCTTAGTCGGAAACCACATACTCAGAGAATCCCCAACCAAAACAGTCAGTTTTGAGGGTCGATTCATCGCCACCGCCTCAGCTTCCCGCCCCAACTGAGTGACCCACTGCTGGTAAGTCCACTTGTGTCGCTGTCCCGAAATAGGCTGATCTGAGACGGATTTTGCAGAATTCCCCTGGGGAATTATTTCGTCAAGCCTAGCAGCACTCACCGCAGCACTGGCAGGGGAGCTTTCGGGCAATTCTTGTCCCCCCGTCATGAGCTGAACTACTGTTACTATCAATACCCCGTTTGTCAGCAAAGATAGCAAAGCCCAAAACGGAACATTTCTCGATCGTTCCTTCGCGAATATGGGCCTATAAGCCCTACGTCCGCTAAATCCTCCAAACTTCTCCATAAACTCAGGCGATTTGCAGGCACCACAACAAATAATTGGCACGCATTACTGCATCAAATTCCACCGCTTAATTTTCGCCTCAATTCTGGTCAGAATCAAGCACTGTGATGTGTTTGGCAAGGGTGGCGATGCAGAACTTGGCTTTTGCGGACTACTCTACCACAAAAAATCTACGTGCCAAAGTTTCTGACTCAAAAGCTAAACAAATCCCCCATTGAAAAACAGGGGATTCTCAAAAACAAATTCTAACTATCCTTGCTTCTGCTGCCAAAGTCTGTTTCTTTGACAAAACCGCTGTAGGCTTCCATACCGTGTTCTCCGATATCCAAACCTTCGGCTTCTTCCGCTGGACTAACTCGGATGCCCAGCAAAACCTTGAGTGCATACCAAAAAATCGTACTCAGCAGCACGGTCATCCCGCCTACAGATATAATCCCAATCAACTGTGGTATTAGTTGATCGAAACCTCCCCCGACAAGCAATCCCGCTTTCGGGCCTGCGGTATAAATTCCAGTTGTCGGGCCATCAGCAAACAAGCCAACTGCCAGAGTTCCCCATATGCCGCAGACTAGGTGAACCGAGGTTGCCCCTACAGGGTCGTCAATTTTCAAGTTGTCAAAGAAAGTTACGGCAAAAACTACCAAAATACCACCGACAATGCCGATAATCGCAGCATTGGGTACGTTGATCCAAGCGCAACCAGCAGTAATTCCGACTAAGCCAGCTAGGATGCCATTAATCACCATCGAAAGGTCTGGTTTCCCCAGGTACAACCAAGCGGTGATAGTAGCAGCAACTCCCCCGAAGGCTGCTGCGGTGTTAGTGGTGATGGCAATATGGGCGATCGCATTTGGATCGACTGCCATTGTCGAACCGGGATTGAACCCAAACCAACCCAACCACAGAATCAAACAGCCCAGGGTGGCAATGCTCATATTGTGTCCCGGCATCGCCACAGTATCGCCGTTGCGGTACTTGCCAATCCGCGGCCCCAAAAATGCCGCTCCCATCAAAGCAGCCCAACCGCCTACCGAGTGAATCGCTGTCGAACCTGAAAAATCGTAGAAACCGGCTTTGGCCAGCCAGCCGCCGCCCCAAATCCAGTGTCCGGTAATTGGGTAAGCAATTCCTACTAACAACAAGCTGAAAATCAAGAAGTCAAGGAATTTAATTCGCTCTGCAACTGCTCCAGAAACGATCGTGGCCGTAGTTCCGGCAAAAACTAATTGGAAAAAGAATTTAGCGTTTAGGGGTACTCCTGTCCAGTTAAGCGAGTCGAAAATGCCTTGATAAGCGTCTCCTGTGGCGGGGCTGTTGTCAGTTACGTTCCACAGAAAAAATCCGCCGCTTGTGCCAATCAAACCGTTGCCGTCGCTGAACATTAAGGCAAAGCCGATCGCCCAATATGCGATCGTAGACAGCGCAAACACAATCAAGTTTTTTGCCAGCACGTTGACTGCATTTTTCTGGCGACAGAAACCGGTTTCTAACATTGCAAAACCCGCGTTCATAAAGAACACCAGCATTCCAGCCACCATCACCCACATGGTGTCCATGCCCACTTTGAGGCTTGCTAATTGTTCCTCGGTGGTTGGCGCGGGAGCTGTTTGGGCTACGGCGGCATATCCCCACACTAAGACGATGATGGCAGCTAAAGGTATACAGGCTTGCCAACTGGGACTGAGGCGGCCGATCGCCCTTTGTAATTTCTTGAAGGTGTTCACCTTAGTCCAAGAGTTAGCTGCTGGCAAATTTAAAGACGATCGTCTGACTGTTTTCGATTTTTTCTTTCCGAGATTCATTTTATTCACTCTCACCCTCTTCACAACTAATTAGCTCAACGATAACCCGAAAATTTTTCAATTGTACTACTGTACTACAAAAGTTTCTAGATTATTGGTTCCCATCGAGATAGTGATGATATCCTAGTTCTGCTAGGCGTTTTTGTTTTTCCATTACAGATTCGGACAAAGTTTTGCGGTAATGCAGGACTCGCTCTAGCAACTCTGGCTGGTGAACTGCTAAAATTTGAACTGCCAGCAAGCCAGCATTTTTAGAATTGCCGATCGCGACAGTTGCTACGGGTATCCCCGCAGGCATTTGGACGATCGAGTACAAAGAATCTATTCCTTGTAGATGACGGCTCGGTACTGGTACACCAATCACCGGCAAAGGTGTTAAAGATGCTACCATACCAGGTAAGTGCGCGGCTCCTCCAGCACCTGCAATAATCACTTTCAATCCCCGTGAGTGCGCGCTTTTGGCATATTCCACCATGCACTCAGGGGTACGATGAGCCGAGACGATCGCAACTTCGCAAGGTATATTGAATTCTTCGCAAACTGCGATCGCATCCTTCATTGTGGGCAAGTCAGAATCGCTACCCATGATAATTCCAACTGTTGGTTGATTCATGTAATTTTGAGATTTGAGATTTCCGATCAATGCTAATTTTAAGTCTAAAATCTAAAATATAAAACATAAAATCGGATGACTAAAGCCACCACCCCAAATTTATCCCCTACAAATATTCTCAATGCCAAGCTTCCCGGTTTCCAGGACTTGCAAATGTTGGCTGTTGATGAAAGTGGCATAATTCAAGAAGTTTGCCCGATGAACAAAGTATTCAAACGGGTTTCTAGCCCAGATTTACCAATCTTCGATGCAGCAGGAGATTGGCTTTCTCTCGGCGGAGTTGACTTGCAAATTAACGGAGCACTAGGTTTAGCTTTTCCCGATTTAGAAAGCAAGCATATTGAATTTTTGCCCAAAATTTGTGAATTTTTATGGAATCAGGGAGTTGATGCTTTTTTGCCGACTTTGGTAACAACTTCACTAGATAAGTTTAGACGATCGCTATCAACTATTGCTAAATTTATCCGCACTACAAAAACTGCTACTTCCTCAACCAATCAACTCAAAACAGCCGAAATAATCGGTGTTCACCTCGAAGGCCCTTTTTTGAACCCCCACAAGCGAGGAGCTCACCCATCACAATTTTTATTACCACTAACTATAGAAAATGTCAAATTAGTTTTAGGAGATTGTGCCGATATTGTCAAAATAATCACTTTAGCACCGGAGTTGGATAGCACTGGCGAAGTGATTTCTTATTTGCAAAGTTTGGGTATTACAGTTAGTCTCGGACACTCTCAAGCGACAGCAGAACAAGCGGAACACGCCTTTGCACGGGGAGCTTCAATGGTAACTCATGCTTTTAATGCTATGCCGAGTTTACACCACCGAGAACCGGGTTTGTTGGGCGCGGCGATCGTTTCTTCCGGCGTTAAGTGCGGTTTAATTGCTGACGGAAGGCACGTTTCTCCGACAATGATTGATTTTTTGCTGCGGGCTGGTAGATACGAAACAGGTGTTTTTTTAGTTAGTGATGCTTTAGCTCCTTTGGGTTTGCGTGATGGTGTTTATCCTTGGGATTCTCGCCAAATTGAGGTCAGAAAAGGTACGGCTTGGCTGAGATTAGATTACCACACTGCGCTGGAATCTGCTACTTTGGCAGGTACGACTCTGCCGCTATTGGCGGGAGTCCAGAATTTGGTAAAATGGGGGATTTGTGACGTGGAAAGTGCGATCGCCCTAGCTACTGATTCTCCCAGAAAGGCGATCGGGCTTTCAGGAATAATCGGTAAATATGCTACTCAATTATTACGTTGGCATTTAAATGAACCCACAAAGGAATTGACTTGGCATCGGTTGTTTTGAGTCATTGGTTATTAGTTATTAGTTGTAGGTTGGGTTGAACGAAGTGAAACCCAACTCCAACTAGAACTGGAGCGTTGGGTTTCATTCTTCAACCCAACCTACTGATACGATTTATACGATCAGCAATTAACCGGACTTGAGATGATTCGGTGTTCTCGACAAGTTCGATCGTAAATATGATTTAATTCCACAGCCAAGCAAATCTCACCCCGCAGCCATAGCGGTAAAGTAGGAAGCGCGCAGCCCACAGCCAGTTTTTCCTGCCAAATATCCAGGCATTGGTTGCCATTTCGCTCGATCGGGCGATAAGCTTTTAGGGCTAATTAAAATTATAATGTTTAATCGTTGGCAATAACTCAGCAGCAGGCATAAAGATGAATTTGGTAAATGACAAGGATATTGTCAAACAGTATTTTAACTCGACGGGCTTCGATCGCTGGCAGCGCATTTACGGCGACGGCAAAGTTAATAAAGTTCAGCTAGACATCCGTACAGGGCACCAGCAAACGGTAGATACAGTCATCAAATGGCTGGAAGCTGACGGCAATTTGCGCGGGCTTTGTGTCTGCGATGCCGGCTGTGGCGTGGGATCTCTGAGTATCCCTCTGGCTGAAGCTGGGGCAATTGTTTGCGCTAGCGATATCTCAGAAAAGATGGTAGCAGAGGCTTATGAGCGAGCTACAGCCGTTCCGGGGAAGCTCTACAACATCTCTTTCGCAGCCCAAGATTTGGAAGCTTTGAGTGGCAAATTTGATACGGTGATTTGTCTCGACGTGCTGATCCACTATCCTCAAAGTAAGGTTGCGGACATGATAGCTCACTTAAGTTCGATCGCCCAATCCCGACTAATTCTCAGTTTTGCTCCCAAAACCTTAGCACTTACCGCCCTCAAAAAATTTGGCGAACTTTTTCCCGGCCCTAGCAAAACAACTCGCGCTTATCAGCACCGGGAAGCTGATATTATAAAAATCCTAGAAAGCAACGGTTTTGTGATTAAAAGAACAGCCATGAATAGCACCAGCTTTTACTATTCTCGCTTGCTGGAAGCTGTGAGGAAATAGGATAATATTTGCCAATTCTGAGGGCAGTTTAGAACATTTATTGGCGGGGTTGGGGCGGGTTTAGATCATTTGTTGATACGTCTCAAAGATTTAGGTAAACCCGCCCCTATATAGCAATCCTAAATGAGTCGTAAAGTTTTTTACCCCTCCCCAACCCTCCCCTTAGTAAGGGGAGGGAGTAAGAAATTTACAAATGATTTAGGATTGCTATAGTACCGCCGCTGTCGGAAACCGATGCTGTTTGGGCGGATGCTTTGTGGCGCGAAACAAGCAGGCGGCAGTCTGAAACCTCAAAATACCTACACAAAACGTTACATTTTTGTTAGCATCGTGTCGAGCCTGTCCTGAGCAGCCACTCTGTTAACCTTCTAAACTAAGCATGATGAGTCAACCTCCCTCCGCCCCAACCACCTCCGAAGAACCCGCCGAAACCCCGACACAGCCTGCTAGCACTGCACCTCAACCGAGTTATGTCAAGCTAGCGATGCGGAACATGGTGCGGAAGCGGGGGACGTCTCTGTTTCATTTTGCGTTGACTGCTGCTGCACTTTTGGGCGTACTTGTCGGTTTGGCTTTTCTCGATCGCTATTTCAATTCTTAAATCGGGATTTAAACAATCTCCCATAATTCTTGTGGAACAGGCATCTTGCCTGTTCAAAACCTGCTTTTTAGGAAATATTTATTGTTATTTTTCACAAATCGAGAGTTAAGCTGATTGTAGTCCCAGCATCTTGCTATTTTCAACAGATTATTGTATCGTTTCTGGAAAAAGCAAAAAGTCTGTTAACCCGATCGCACAATCTGAGATTGTACAAAAAATTACACATAAAAATGCTTGACAGGAAACTAAAAAGATGCAGATAGAGGTGAACGTGGAAGACTGTTATGGGCTAGCCCAACAGTCGGCTGACGATTCCAACCAACCTCAGAGTGCACCCAGCGGGGAAATTTCCGCCGGAACGTGGGAAACTTGGTTCAGTGTTTGGCTGGAAAACCAGGCAGCGGATGTGCCAGCCGCCCCTGGCTACGAAGTCAGTCTCCGTCTCACAGGAGATGACGAGATGCAATCCCTGAATTCTCAGTATCGCCACCAAGATCGATCGACCGATGTACTAGCTTTTGCAGCTTTGGAGGTAGACTGTCCTCAGCCAGATGAAATGTCGTCATCTGAACCCCTATACTTGGGTGATATCGTGATTTCGATCGATACAGCTCACCGACAGGCCCAGCAGCAAGGACATCCCCTGAAGACCGAACTAGCTTGGCTTGCAGCCCACGGTTTCCTGCATCTTTTGGGCTGGGATCACCCGGATGAAGAAAGTCTAACTCAAATGCTCGATCGACAAGAAATATTGCTGCAAGGAATAGGTCTTGCGCTCCAGACACCATCACAGGGATTTTAGATTGAATAGACTGGGTTGATAGTAGGTTGACCAATCAGGGGAATTCTAATATAACTTTCTGAAAATTACATTAAAAGTTGAGTAAAAACCTAGGAAAGTTATCGAGATTTAATGAAGTCAATCTTTCATACTTCAAACGTAATCGTCTTTATTACTTAAAGTTGGTTGTATATGACGCTAGATCAACACTCAAAAATATCAAATATTGCACAGCTTCTACCCATGCCTCAAGACGCTTCCAACCAGACACTCAACGGGTCGAAAAAAGCATTAAAATACAATCGAGAACTGTCATGGAAAATTGCATCTAGCTTAGCGATTAGTTTTAAATATGCTTGGGCTGGCTTGACTTACGCTTTTGAAACTCAGCGAAATTTTCGCATCCACACGGTGATTGGCACTTTGGCGATCGGACTAGGGATATTTTTGCACTTGAAACCTGTGGAAATATCCGTGATCGGCATCACCATTGGCATAGTTTTAGCAATGGAATTGTTGAATACGGCGATCGAATCTCTAGTAGACTTGACTGTAGGACAATCTTACCACGAACTCGCGAAAATTGCTAAGGACTGCGCTGCTGGGGCGGTGCTGGTATCAGCAATGGCGTCTGCGATCGTTGGTGTGGCACTTTTGCTCCCTCCTTTGCTGACATCAGTTCAATTCGCGATCGCAAATTAGATCTTAAATCAAATGATTATAGTCATCGATAACTACGACAGTTTTACATATAATTTGGTGCAGTATCTAGGAGAACTAGGTGCTGAGTTGCCAGTAGCAAATGAAGTGCAAGTCTACCGCAACGACCAAATTTCTCTAGAAGCGATTCGCCGATTCCAGCCTGCGGCAGTTGTAATTTCTCCAGGGCCAGGGCGGCCGGAAGATGCGGGAATTTCTCTGGAATTAATCAAAGAATTGGGGCCGACTATGCCAATTTTAGGCGTGTGTCTCGGACATCAAAGTATCGGGCAAGTATTCGGTGGCAAAATTGTTTCTGCACCGATATTAATGCACGGTAAAACTTCTCAGGTTCAACATAGTGGAGTCGGGGTGTTTCGGGGTGTGGAATCGCCGATGATTGCAACTCGCTATCACAGTTTGGTAATAGAAAAGCAGAGTTGTCCAGAAGTTCTGGAAGTTACGGCTTGGGTTGAGGATGGAACTATTATGGGGGTGCGGCATCGGGAATATCCGCATATTGAAGGCGTGCAATTTCACCCAGAAAGTATTTTGACAACTTCGGGGAAACAATTATTACGCAATTTCTTGGAGCGACTTTAGAGCTTTGTCAAACTTTTTAGAAGTCCGCGACCGCGATTCCTTTCCCCAACAATTGGCAAGGATACAAAATAATTTAGCAGTTGCCTATAGTAACAAAATCAGAGGAGGGAAAGCTGAGAATATCGAAATGGCGATCGCGTATTACACTCCTTACCAAATTGTCTAGCATCCGATAATCCCTTTAATCTTCTCTACAAGCTGTGACACCAATCCCAAGGACATAGCAACAGTCCCTAACTGTGCTGCTATTGCAGCCGCTATGGATTCAAGTGTTGCACCAGTCATAATCATCTGTACGATTGTGGTTGCCAGAAATACCATTGTAACTGCACTAGCTGGAACCAAAACTACTAGCCCTCCGACCATTGCTGTTACTGCGCCAACAATCAGCATAGATTCAATTGGATTAGGGCTGTGGCATAGTGTCGCGAATAAACCTATTGCTGTCAAGTTATTAAATTGTAACAAAGGTAAAAAAATAGTCATTTTGAATGTCCCTCCAAAATTATTTATTAAAAATAATAATACCTAGCCTCCAAGTTTAGCAACCCCTAGTTAACTAGCAGCAGGGCGATCGTCGCCCACCCCTCGCGCACGCCATCTAAGAAACCGGGTTTTTACAATTTCTATCGACAGTAACAAAATATCTCAAAAAACCCGGTTTCTGGCCCTCGCGCACGCCATCTAAGAAACCGGGTTTTTACAATTTCTATCGACAGTAACAAAATATCTCAAAAAAATCCGGTTTCTAACTACCCACCCATCAAAAACAAAACAACTATCAACAGTCAAAACTGTCAACAGTTGTTTTATATATTCAATGCGGATGGCGAGACTCGAACTCGCAAGGACATAATGCCACACGCACCTCAAGCGTGCGCGTATACCAATTCCGCCACATCCGCTCTTTTCTAGCAATCTTAGGGATTTTTGGCGTTACGAGTTAAGAATTTACAGGTTGAGGCTCCTGAGATTTAACTTGTGACTAGCCCTTTTAGACTACCGATTCAAAATCATAGCACCATTACCAGCAAATTGTAAAATAAATTTTTATTAAGAATTTCTGGGAAACCATTATCCAGAAGATACCGAAAGGCATTATTGTACAGAATATTGAGTGAATAAGCACCGAAGATGGGGTTCTCGAAAATTTTAATCGCTAATCGGGGGGAAATCGCCCTCCGCATACTACGCACCTGCGAGGAAATGGGGATTGCCACGGTCGCCGTTCACTCCACTGTAGACAAGCACGCCCTGCACGTCCAGTTGGCCGACGAAGCCGTTTGCATCGGCCCCCCTACCAGCAGCAAAAGCTATTTAAACATCCCCAACATCATCGCCGCAGCCCTGACGCGCAACGCCTCAGCCATTCACCCTGGCTATGGCTTTCTCGCCGAGAATGCCCGATTTGCGGAAATCTGCGCGGATCATCAAATTACCTTCATCGGCCCAACTCCGGCTGCGATGCGGGCGATGGGCGACAAATCCACGGCGAAAGAAACTATGCAGCGGGTGAAAGTCCCCACAGTCCCTGGTAGTGAAGGATTGCTGGCGGACGATCGCGAAGCTTTGTCGATCGCCCGTGAGATCGGCTATCCTGTGATGATCAAAGCCACAGCCGGTGGTGGAGGCCGCGGCATGAGGCTAGTTAGAGAAGCATCCGAACTCCCCAAACTATTCTCAGCAGCGCAAGGCGAAGCCGATGCAGCTTTCGGCAACCCCGGACTTTACCTCGAAAAATTCATCGAAAGACCCCGCCATATCGAAATCCAAATCCTCGCCGACAACTACGGTAACGTGATCCACCTCGGCGAAAGAGATTGTTCGATTCAGCGCCGACATCAGAAACTTCTGGAAGAAGCCCCCAGCCCCGCCCTCAGCCAAAAACTGCGGGATCAAATGGGTCACGCTGCTATTGCTGCTGCCAAATCCATCAACTACACGGGTGCAGGAACTGTTGAATTTTTGCTTGACAAATCGGGCAAGTTCTACTTCATGGAAATGAACACTCGGATTCAGGTAGAACATACAGTCACGGAGATGATTACAGGCCTCGACTTGATCGCGGAACAAATTCGGATCGCCCAAGGAGAAAAACTGCAAATCAAGCAAAACCAAGTAATCCTTAGCGGCCATGCGATCGAGTGTCGGATCAATGCTGAAGACCCCGATCGCAACTTCCGACCCCATCCGGGCATAATCACCGGCTTTTTGCCTCCCGGTGGCCCTGGGGTGCGAATGGACTCCCACGTTTACACCGATTACGAAATACCGGCTTACTACGATTCTTTAATTGGTAAATTGATTGTATGGGGGCGCGATCGACCTTCAGCCATTCGCCGGATGAAACGGGCATTGCGGGAATGCGCGATTACTGGCGTTCCCACCACCCTCAGCTTCCACCAAAAAATCCTCGATAGCCCGGAATTTCTCAGCGGCGAAGTTTACACGAACTTTGTCGAACAGTTCATGGGCCAACACGGTCAGTAAGCTGTGTTGCATCTAGATTGCCTATGGTATTAGAGAGGGAGAGGGGGAGAAGGGGA
>NZ_NXIB02000072.1 GCF_002412335.2 Tychonema bourrellyi FEM_GT703 | reverse complement strand
ACAGGAGAGGGGGAGAGGGGGAGAATTACCCATTACCCATTCCCAACTGTCAACTGTCAACTGTCAACTGTCAACTGTCAACTATTAACTTACTCCATAATGGTGCTTTGATTTAAAACAATTAATTTCTTAAATGCTTCGTTATCCAATTCTGTCAACCACGATTCATCCGCGCCGACAATCGCTCCTGCTAGCTTCTTTTTGTCTTCCAGCATTTCATCAATGCGCTCTTCTAAGGTTCCCATAGCCACAAATTTGTGGACGAAAACATTGCGCTGTTGACCAATCCGAAAGGCCCGATCCGTCGCTTGATCTTCCACTGCTGGATTCCACCAGCGATCGAAGTGAAACACATGATTAGCTTTGGTCAGGGTAATTCCTACGCCTCCTGCTTTGAGGGACAAAACAAATACTGAAGGCTCTGTTTCGGGGTCTTGAAATTCAGCGATCATCTGCTCTCGTTTCTTGCGAGATGTACTACCGGATAGATAGTATGTTTTGTAGTGACAGGCTTGTCGCAAATACTTTTCTATAGCCTGACCCAGTTCGGTAAATTGGGTAAAGATCAATAAACTTTCTCCTTCATCTAATACTTCCTCTACCATTTCGCTGAGACGGGTGAGTTTGTGCGATCGCTCTGGCGTAAATTCACTGCCATCCTGCAAAAACTGCATCGGATGATTGCAGATTTGTTTCAGCTTGGTGAGCGTAGCTAGAATCAATCCTTTGCGCTGGATTCCTTCCAATTCATTGATTTTTGTTTCAACATCTTTGACTACTGCTTGATAGAGAGATGCTTGTTCCTTAGTCAGATTGCAAAACAGCTTTTGTTCAACTTTATCTGGTAAGTCTTTGATGATGGATTGATCCGTTTTAAGCCGACGTAAAATAAAGGGTTCTACTAGCTTTTTCAGAGTTGCGGATTGACGGAGATCGTTGTTTTTTTGAATCGGCAATTCAAAATTACGCCGAAATTGGGTTTGATTGCCGAGATAGCCGGGATTGAGGAAGTTAAAGATTGACCACAAATCTAACAGACGATTCTCGATCGGCGTTCCCGTCACTGCTAACCGATGGGGCGCATTCAGTTTGAGAATTGCTTTAGTTAGAGCCGCTTTCGGATTTTTAATGTTCTGCGCTTCATCAAGCACGATGCGATGCCATTTAATTTCACTTAGCAGCTTGGCATCCAGTCTTGCTAAAGCAAAAGATGTGATTAACAAATCATTTTCCCGACAGGCTTGTTTAAATGCTTTGCTTTCTTTGGCTCGTTGCGTGCCATGATGGATTGTTGCCTGCAATTGCGGTGCGAATTTCTGAATTTCATGATACCAGTTGCCGACTACCGATGTAGGCGCAATCAGTAAGGTGGGCGGGATATTTTTTACCCCTGCTTTTGTGGCGATTTCTCGTTCCTGAAGTAGTCTAGCAATCACCTGAATTGTTTTGCCCAAACCCATGTCATCGGCAAGACAACCGTTCAATCCTAGCTGTTCCAGATATTGCAACCAGGACACTCCCCGCTTTTGATATTCCCGCAGATTACCTTGCAAATGTTGAGGATTTTCGATCGCCTGAAGTTGACTTTTATCACCGAGTTTGTTCAGCATTTCGGCTAAACTACTGTTGCGATCGACCTCCAATTCCACATCTTCATGATCTTCCGTCGTCAGCTTCAGAAAATCCAACAGGCTCAATTCTGGATTGTCTTGCTGATGAGTTTTCCAGAAATCCAGCATTTGCCGCATCTTATCCTGATCTAGTTCCAGCCATTGCCCTCGAAACTGTACCAGTGGGGTTTTGGCACTCACCAGTTGGTTCCATTCCTGTTCGTTAACTGGTTCACCGCCGATCGCCAAATCGTACTCATACTCTACCAGTCGATCGAACGAGAAGTATTGCTTGCTTTTATCTTCGCCCACAGAGAGGGATTTGCCCTTGGCTTTGAGGCGGACTTTTGCCCGTTTTCTGCCTTGGGGAGTGTACCAGGCAGGCACAACCACCTTATAGCCTGCGTTTTCCAACACCCAAGCAGACTCTTTGAGAAACCCAAATGCCGACTCCAGATTGAGCCCAATGCCGATCGGCTGATCGGTTTCCAGTCCCGGCCACAGGGTAGGATAAATCCGAGCCGCGTAGCCCAAATTCATCAGCAACTGTTGCTCAAATCCTTGTCCCATCTGGTTCTGGACTTGTTTTTGCTCAGCGGCACGCATCCGCCAATATTCTTGTAATGATAAACGCAGCGACGGATCTGCCTTGGGCGCAACCTGAAACTGAAGTTCCCAAGGAGCCTCTGACTCGGCTGGATCTTGTAATTTAAAGTAGAGATGGAACGATTGCTCTGATTGAGTGCGATCGATGCGATCGTGCCATGACTGCCATTGTTTGAACTGTTCCAGGCTAGTTTTTGCAACTTTCCCACTACCATGCAAACAGTCGTAAATGAGAGAATCAGCAATCGTCTTTTCAAAGGCTTGAGTCGTCGGCAAATGAGTCAGAATATCGACCAACAAAGACTCCGAAAAGTGGCGCAGTAGAGTCGTGCGATCGTAAAATTCTGGAGTTTCCCGTGGCTTATTCACCCCCGCCACACAAACTAACGGCATATATTCCACATACTGCTGAATAGTTGTTTCATACTCTTCCCCAATGAACTTCCAACCCGGATATATTTCAATAGTATAGTTGGATGATTTAGGAGATATATCAACGGTTTGAGAAACAGCAGTTTGTTTTTTGGACTTAGCTTTTCGTCCCCCGGTTGTCGTTGAGGAATCCGTGGCTACCTCGGTGGACTTTGCCGATTTACGTTTGGTTCCAGAGCCTTCCACGAGGGCCTCGCGCCCGTCATGGATGAAAGAAACTCTTTCTCCCCCTTTCCCCTTCTCCCCCTCTCCCCTGCGAGTTTCTGAGGAGGCTTTCGGAGTTGCTAATTCACGATAAGTCAGAGCGGGAATATACTGGTCTTTGAAAATGATCCGTTTGAGTGCCTGAGTGTAGTGAAACCAAAACAACAAATCCGATCCAAGTTGAATCTCTGCAAGGTTGTGCAGCGCCATAAAATGCAAGTCATCAAGCAGGCTGACAACGTTATTCACAAAACCACCTATTTTGTCTGAAGTGACGGTTTTGTAGCAATCAATCTGCCAATATTGAAACTCAAATGATTCGGGTAATTCTTCCTCCAGATAGCGAGATAATTCCAGGGAAGGTAAAGGTTGATTGTTAACGGTTGGTAACAGAAAATACTGGGGTGAAATCAAGTCTTGGATCTGGCAAGGGAGTGGTGGTTTAACTCCTAGTTCTGTGCTCAATAGCGTCGCCAAATCGGCCGCAGCGCTTTGGCGGGGATGGCGCTGGGTGGGTTTACGAAACTGCTTTTGTTCGGTAGTTTCAACCCACAGGTAGAATGCTCCCGGCTGGATAAATTCTTCTCCTGGCTGGGGAATCCAAGTTCCGTGAAGGATTTTCATAACAAGCACTCACTGAAAGGGCTGCACCTGCTTTTGAGTTTATCAGAAGTTTTGAAATATGCGATCGCATTCGAGAGTTAGAATAAAAAACTCTCATCCCTATAACGTTTATGCTCTTGCTTCAGCTTATACTGTGCTTTGGACAATATCTATCGGTAGTGATGCCGATCGCCCAATACGACAAATAAATGACAAACGGACAAAACGGGCAAAACGGACAAAAGAAAAAATTAGAAACTCAACTCTGGAATATTGCCGACTCGCTACGCGGCAAGATGAATGCTGATGAGTTTCGGGATTACTGCTTAGGGTTTATTTTTTATAAATACCTGTCCGAGCGGCAGTATCTGTATGCTAATGCAATATTGGCTGAGGATAAGATTGATTTTCTAGAGCTTGATGAATCGTCAGCAGAAGGGCAGGAATATTTAGAGGCAATTCAAGAGGAGTCGATCGCACAGTTGGGGTATTTTCTGAAGCCGTCGGAGTTGTTTGGGGCTTTGGCGAAGCGGGCACTGGGGAATAAGGCGGAGGAGGAAGAGATTAGTGATGAGGAGTTGGAAGCGAGTTCCATTTTTATTTTGGACGATCTGACTCAGGTGCTCAATAGCATTGAGCGATCGACAATGGGGAAGGAGAGTGAGGAGGATTTCGATCATTTGTTTGAGGATTTGGATCTGACTTCGACGAAGTTGGGGCGGACTCCGAAGGCGAAGAATGCGCTGATTGCGAAGATTTTGGTGCATTTGAATAAAATTGATTTTCGGTTAGAGGATAGCGAGAGTGATGTGCTGGGGGATGCCTACGAGTATTTGATTGGGCAGTTTGCGAGTGGGGCGGGGAAGAAGGCGGGAGAGTTTTATACACCTCAGCAGGTTTCTAAGGTGTTGGCGAAGATTGTGACGACGGGGAAGCGGCGGCTGCTGTCGGTTTATGATCCGACTTGTGGATCGGGTTCGTTGCTGTTGCGAGTGGCGCGGGAGGTGGATAAGGTTGAGGATTATTATGGGCAGGAGATGAACCGCACGACTTATAACCTGGCGCGGATGAATATGATTTTGCATGGAGTGCATTATCGGAATTTTGATTTGCGGCAAGAGGATACTTTGGAGAAGCCACAGCATGAGGGAATGCGGTTTGAGGCGGTGGTAGCAAATCCGCCATTTTCGGCGCATTGGAGTGCGAATAAGCTGTTTGAGTCGGACGATCGCTTTAGTCAGTATGGGCGGTTAGCGCCGAGTTCTAAGGCGGATTTTGCGTTTGTGCAGCATATGCTACATCACTTGGATGAGAATGGGACAATGGCGGTGGTGTTGCCGCACGGGGTTTTGTTTCGAGGGGCGGCGGAGGGAGAGATCCGCAAGTATTTGATCGATGAGCGCAATTGGTTGGATGCGGTGATTGGGTTGCCTGCAAATATTTTTTATGGCACGAGTATTCCAACTTGTGTGTTGGTGTTTAAGAAGTGTCGGGAGCATCCAGAAGATATTTTATTTATTGATGCTAGTGCAAATTTTGAGAAGGCGAAGAATCAGAATTTTTTGCGGGATGATGATGTAGACAAGATTGTGGCGACTTATCGCGATCGCCTCCAAGAAGATAAATATAGTTATTGTGCGCCGTTGTCGGAAATTGCAGAGAATGATTTTAATTTGAATATTCCCCGTTATGTGGATACGTTTGAGGAGGAGGAGGAGATTGATTTGGGGGCGATCGCTTTGGAGTTGCGATCGATGGATCGGGCGATGGAGGAGAGCGATCGCCTGATTCGGGGGTTTTGTGATGAGTTGGGGATTGATGTGCCGTTATGAGTAGGAAGATAAAGAAAAAAGTGCCTGTGTTGAGATTTCCTGAGTTTGAGGGAGATTGGCATGAACTAAAATTCAACAAATTAATTCAACTAATTTCTGGTCAGCATTTATCACCAAATGAGTATTCTTTAGACAGTGGTGAAATTCCATATTTTACAGGTCCGTCTGATTTTACAAATGACCTTTCAAAAATAACAAAATGGACAAAATACTCAGAAAAATCTGCTCAACAAGGAGACATTTTAATAACCGTGAAAGGTAATGGTGTAGGGGAAATGTTATTTCTCTATTTACCTTGCGTGGCTATGGGTCGTCAACTGATGGCAATTAGACCAATTACGGTGGTTGGGGAAATACTTTATCAAAAATTATTTACTTACAGGCAACAATTCCAAGCTTTAGCCTCTGGTAATGTAATTCCAGGATTATCTCGCCCTGATATCCTAACAACTAAAATTTATTTGTCTGGATTAAAAGAACAAGAAAAGATTGCGAGTTTTCTGTGGGCAGTAGATACCCGCCTCACCCAACTGCGTCGCAAGCACGAACTCCTGCAAACCTATAAACGGGGCGTAATGCAGAAAATCTTTTCTCAACAAATTCGGTTTAAGTGCGATGATGGGAAGGCGTTTCCTGATTGGAAAGAAAAAAAATTAGGTGATTTAGGCGAATTGTTAAATGGATTAACTGGAAAAAAAGCTGAAGATTTTGGTAAAGGAAAACCTTACATTACATATAAACAAGTTTTTGATAGCTCATATATTAAGTTAAATGCTTGTGAGTTTGTATCTTTAGCACCTCAAGAAAAACAAAACTCCATAAAAAGGGGAGATATTTTATTTACAACTTCATCAGAAACATCTAATGAAGTTGGGTTTTCTTCGGTTCTGCTACATGAGGTTGAAGAACTTTATTTGAATAGTTTTTGTTTTGGATTAAGACCACAATCATCTCAGGAGCTAATCCCTAAATTTTCTCAATATTTATTTAGAAGCTCAATCTTCAGAGGGAAAATGTATATATTGGCACAAGGTAGCACGCGATTCAATCTTTCTAAATCTAGCTTTGTGAGAGTAAAATTACCAATTCCTTGCCCACAAGAACAAGCAAAAATTGCTGATTTTTTAACAGCAATCGACCAAAAGATCGAAGCCATTGCCAAACAAATCAAATTAACCGAACAATTCAAAAAAGGCTTGCTGCAAAAAATGTTTGTGTAGTGCCTGGAATTGCTGCTGTTTATCGTTAACTAAAGCCAAATACTTGCTTGATCGCCCCATCAACCCTAGCCAAATCCTCCCCACTCAACTCTCCACGTACCCTTACCAGCCGTTGCCGATGGTCGATCGGACGAGTCTGTAAACAATCCGCGATCGATCGTTTCGCCAGTCCATTCATCGCCGATGGATCTAAATCAATATTCGTGGAGATACGGGCCTTTTTCTCATTCCATTCCGTAATCGGCACAACCTGAATCACAGGCACACGCGCATTGTAAACATCATTCGTCACAATGATACAAGGCCGAACCTTCCCCGTTTCAGAACCTCTCGTCGGTTCCAAATCAACATCAATAATCTGCCCGCGCCGCAAACTATTCATTCTGGCCAACCTGCGATCGCGCTATCCGTCAAAGCCTGCAAATCCGCATCCTCCGCATAAACCTCCGTATATAAATCCGCCGACATCTCCAACGAATCTAACTCCTGCTGCAACTTCCCCAGCGCCACCCGAATCAATTCATCCTGATTCTGAAAACCATACTGCCGCGATCGTTGCACAAATGCCCACAACGACTCATCTAAATTAAACTGCGCTTGCACCATAAAATACCTCTCCCAAGCCTATTATTCTTTAGTCTAGCAAAGGTTTGCTGCAAAAATGTTTGTGTAATACCAATTTTTTATGAGGCTGCATAGAATCTGATCCCCCCTAACCCCCCTTAATAAGGGGGGGACAAGATTCTTCTCAAAGTCCCCCTTCTTAAGGGGGATTTAGGGGGATCGAAATATATGCAACTTCACATTAAATTGGTGTAAACCGTTAAAATAGTAGCAAAATCAGCCAACGAGTGATTTTCCATGATCGCAACTAAAGAAAACTTCCCGCAAATGACCCCAGAAGAATACTTTGCATGGGAAGAAAAGCAACTAGAAAAACACGAACTGATCGACGGTCAAGTCTACGCCATGAGCGGCGGCAGCGTTAATCATAGCCGCATTGCAATTCGATTTGCGACTATGGTTGATACCCATTTAGACGCTAGTAGTTGCATAACAGGTAACTCAGACCTGAGAGTTAATATTGTTGGCACAAATAACTACACCTACCCCGATGTCAGCGCCACCTGCGACGATCGCGACAAAAGCACCACCCAATATATTACTTACCCCTGCCTCATCGTTGAAGTTCTATCTCCTAGCACTGAGATCTACGACAGAAGCGGAAAATTTAGACTTTACCGCAAAAATCCCAACTTACAAGATTACTTATTAGTCAGTTCCACCGCGATCGAGATGGATTTGTATCACAAAAATGAAGCAGGAGACTGGTTAATTATTAACTACCAAGAGGGCGACACGATCGAACTCAAAAGTATTAACCTCAGTTTTCCCATCGAGCAAGTTTATCGCAACCTCGACCTCACCCCAGAACCTGAACCAACTAAATTACCCTAAACCCATTCCCCCAATCAAAAATGAAAATTGTATCCATAAGAATCAAAAACTATCGCCTCTTTGAAAACATAGAAATTACAGATATTCCAGCCCTTTGCGTGATTATCGGAGCCAATGGAACTGGAAAATCAACCCTATTTGATGTTTTTGGTTTTCTGCGCGATGCCCTGACGAATAATATTCGCCAAGCCCTGCAAATTAGAGGCGGATTTAACGAAGTTGTCACCAGGGGCAAAGAAAAGGAAGATATCGAAATAGAACTAAAATTTCGGATGAAAATTCTAGAAACCGAGCGCCTTGTCACCTATAGCCTCATAATTGGACAAGACCAAAAAAGACCCATTGTAAAAAGAGAAATCCTCCGTTATAAAAGGGGAGAACATGGTAAACCCTTTCACTTTCTCGACTTCCAAAATGGCAAAGGCTACGCCATCATCAACGAAGAAGACTTTGAACAGGCAGACGAAGAACTAGAACGCGAAGAACAACAACTCGAATCCAGCGATATCCTAGCCATCAAAGGATTAGGACAATTTCAAAGATTTAAAGCCGCCAGTGCCTTCCGTTCATTAATAGAAAATTGGCACGTTTCCGACTTCCATATTAGTGATGCTAGAGGCAGCAAAGACGCACTCTATGCCGAACATCTTTCTGCGACAGGCGACAACATGGCAGTAGTTGCCCAATATATCTATCAAGAACATCCCGAAATATTTAACCAAATTTTGCAGCGAATGCAAGCCAGAGTTCCTGGTATATCCAAAGTAGAAGCCAAAAATACCGAAGATGGCAGACTAATTCTCAAATTCCAAGACCAAGCCTTTAAAGATCCATTTATCGATCGCTACGTTTCCGACGGCACAATGAAAATGTTTGCGTATTTAATCTTACTGTTTGACCCCAAACCCCATCCCCTATTATGCGTAGAAGAACCCGAAAACCAACTCTATCCCAGCCTCTTACATGAACTCGCCGAAGAATTTGCCAGCTATGCCCATCGAGGTGGACAAGTCTTTGTCTCGACCCATTCCCCCGACTTTTTAAATGCTGTTCCCCTAGATAGTATTTTTTGGCTCATCAAAGAAAAAAGAGTCACCAAAATCCAAAAAGCTACCGACAACGAAACCTTGAAAAACCTAGTTGCAGCAGGTGATCTCCCTGGTTATCTCTGGAATCAAGGCTGGTTTGAGGGAGTTACGCCCTGATGAGTTACGATCTAATTTTTCTACTCGAAGAACCTTCCATTAAGAACGTTTTAGATCAGCTTTTACCCCAAGTGATCCCCCCTGAAGTCACCTATATCTGTATTCCACACCAAGGGAAACAAGATTTAGCCAACTCGATCCCCAAAAAAATAAAAGCCTTTGAATATGCACCCAAGACAAAATTTATCATTGTCCATGACCAAGACTCCCATGATTGTAAAGAGCTAAAAAGTGAACTGTTCAGAATTTGTCAAACCGCAGGGCAAGCAAATATATTAATTCGGATCATTTGCCGTGAATTAGAATCTTGGTTCCTTGGTGATTTAGCTGCTGTAGAAAAAGCCTATAACCTCAAACCCAATAGCCTTAGCAAACAACAAAGCAAACAAAAATATCGTGATCCCGATCGGCTTAACTCCGCTAAGCAAGAACTCAAAAAGCTCATTAACGAATATTCCGCAGAATACTATGCAGGAACTCACTCCAAGGCGATCGCACCCCATTTATCCCTGACCGAAAACAAATCTCGTAGCTTTCAAGTATTTCTAGAAAGCCTTAAAAAACTAGCTGGATAAATTGAGTAATATTACTTATTCCCCATTCCCTAAACAATGAGCCAATCAGAACAAGAACTAGAACAAAATTTGATCGATCGCCTGACGGGACTCGGCTACGAACCCGTCACCATCCGCAACGCCACCGACCTTGCCGCCAACCTCAAAACTCAACTCGAAAAACATAACAATACCCAACTCAGCCCCGAAGAATTTAAACGAGTCCTCAACCACCTCGACAAAGGCAACATCTTCGATCGCGCCGATCGCCTCCGTGACAAAATGGAACTCATCCGCGATGACGGCACACCCACCTACCTCGAATTTCTCAACACCGAACACTGGTGTCAAAATCAATACCAAGTCACCCACCAAATCGCCCAACAAGGCAGCTACAAAAACCGCTACGACGTAACCTTATTAATCAACGGTTTGCCCCTCGTCCAAATCGAACTCAAACGCCGAGGACTCGAACTTAAAGAAGCATTCAACCAAATCAACCGCTACCAACGCCACTCCTACGGTGCAGACTTTGGGCTATTTCAATACGTGCAAATTTTTGTCATCTCCAACGGAGTCAAAACCCGCTACTACGCCAACAACCGCAAACAAGAATACAAACAAACCTTCGACTGGGCAGATTCAGAAAATAATTTAATCACCCAACTCGACGACTTCGCCACTGCCTTTCTGGAGAAATGCCACCTCTCCAAAATGATTTGCAAATACATCGTTTTGCACCAATCCGACAAAGTGCTAATGGTGCTGCGCCCCTACCAATACTATGCCGTCGAAGCCATCATCGAGCGTGTCAAAGACACCGACAAAGACGGCTATATCTGGCACACCACCGGATCGGGTAAAACCCTCACCAGTTTCAAAGCCGCCCAAATCCTCACCGCACTCCCCAAAGTCCATAAAGTGCTGTTTGTGGTCGATCGCGCAGACCTCGACTACCAAACCAGCAAAGAATTTAACTACTTTAGCCCCGACTGCGTAGATACAACCGCTAGCACCAAAAAACTCGTCAATCAGATGACAGGCGACAGCAATCTCATCGTCACCACCATCCAAAAACTGAATAACGCCATCAGCAACCCGCGCCATGAATCTGTCATGGAACCCCTGCGGAATCAGCGTATCGTTTTTATCTTCGATGAATGTCACCGTTCCCAATTTGGCGAAACCCATAAAAATATCGTCAAATTCTTCCCCAACGCCCAAATGTTCGGCTTCACTGGCACACCCATCTTTGCCGACAACGCCGCCAGTAATGCCTATGGAAAACGCACCACCAAAGATTTATTTGAAGAATGCTTGCATAAGTATGTGATTACCAATGCGATCGCCGATGAAAACGTGCTTAAATTCTCCGTTGAATATTGGGGAAAAATCAAGCGCAAAGACGGCAGCCTCATCACCGAACCCAAACTCGATCGCGAATTCTTTGAAAATCCCGATCGCATATCCCTAATCGTTGATTGGATCATCGAAAACCATAACCGCAAAACCCACAATAAAAAATTCTCTGCCATGCTCTGCGTCAGTAATATTGATAGCTTACTGACCTATTACGAAATCTTTAAAAATAAACAAAAACAGGGTTTACATGACTTGCGAGTCGTGACGATTTTCACCCCCAGCATTAACGAAGACGACGAAGAGGCAAATGGCTTAATCGGCGAACCAGATTTTGATTTAAAAACTAATTCCCACAGCCGCGACAAACTCGCCGAATTTATCAACGATTACAACGCCCTCTATCAAACTCAACATTCCGCCAGAGACAGCAAAGCCTTCTACACCTACTACAAAGATATCTCCAAACGGATGAAAGACTGCGATCGGGAAAATGCTCAGGATCGCGATCGTGCCGATATTCTGTTAGTCGTCAATATGTTCCTCACGGGCTTCGATGTCAAAAAGCTCAATACCCTCTACGTCGATAAAAACCTCCAGTATCACGGACTGATTCAAGCCTATTCCCGCACCAACCGCATTTTGGGCGAACTCAAATCCCAAGGCAATATCGCCTGTTTCCGTAACCTGAAAGAAAACACCGATCGAGCCGTCGCCCTCTTCTCCGATGCCAACGCCAAGGAAGAGATATTTATCGAACCCTATGAATACTACATTGACAAATTTAATGATGGTGTGCAAGAGCTGAGGGCGATCGCTCCCATCCCCAACGATGTCAATAAACTCATCGACGAAGACGACCAAGTTGAATTCGTCAAAGCCTTTCGTAACCTCATTCGCCTATTAAACGTCAGCAAATCCTTCACCGAGTTTGATTTTGCTGCTCTCAACATGGACGAACAGACCTTTGAAGACTACAAGAGTAAGTATCTCGATATCTACGACAGCACGCGATCGCCCAAAGAGGAAGAAGATAAATCCCTGATTGAAGAAGTTGATTTTGAACTGGAACTAATTCAACGTGATGAAATCAACGTTTCCTACATTCTCAAACTCCTAATGGAACTCCGACAAAATACCGAAACCACTGAGGAAGACTATCAGAAGAAAAAAGAGTCTATTCTTGACCTCGTTGGGCAAGAAGTCCAGTTGCGTAGTAAACGCGATCTGATTGAAAAATTCATTGACGAACAGATGCCCATAATTAAGCCAGAAGAGGCGATCGAAACCGTATTTCAAAACTTCTGGAATCAAGAACGCACAGTCGCCGTGCGCCAATTCTGTCTCAAGGAAAATCTGAAACTCGAAGCCGTCAACCAAATGATCGCCGACTATAAATTTTCAGGTAAGGAACCATTAAGGGATACAGTGCTGAATGCTTGTAATGAAAAACCCAAACTATTAGAGCGCAAAAAAGTCTTCGATCGAGTCGTCTCAAAATTACTCCACATCATCAACAAGTTTGATGATGCTCTTGGTGAGTTTGAAGAATCATAAAATAGCCCTCAGAGCGAGCGAGACAAATCAGTATTAACCGCTATTAAGCTGTTACGCATTTAAAATGGTATTGTAGTATTGTAGTATTGTAGGGTGCGTAGGGGCGAATGGCCATTCGCCCGTACAAGGCGTTTCCGACTCTATTTTCTTGTGGAACAGGCATCTTGCCTGTTGCTGACAATGGTGTGCCTGTTCCACAAAGACTCTATTTTCTTGTGGAACAGGCATCTTGCCTGTTGCTGACAATGGTGCAAGATATCAGTGTAACCGGAATTGATATCAGAAGGTTGATTAACTACTGACAAAAAATGTGGCAGAATCACACCAAAGCAGTTTATCTTAAAAGTGATATAACTTGTCTTTTGGAGGACTTGTTCGGTGCACTGCCAGTCTTATCACTTCAGCTACATTGCAGCTATCAGTATTGTCCTATCCCCCGCACTCAGTGTACTGGCTATCTCAGACGCATGGGCATTTGCTCCAATTATAAATGCCAGAGATTTCCGTGTGGGCGATTCCCTAAGAGATAGCTTCGCCGCGCGTGCCCAAGCAACAGATTCCAAAATACAAGCAGACAAACTCTTTGAAACAGGAGTAAAACAGTACCGCCAAGGTTTGTTTCGAGAAGCAATCCAGGCTTTTGAACAAGCTTTGGCAATTCGCCAGCAATTGGGTGACAAACCGGGAATCGGAGAAACTCTCAACAATTTGGGGGAAGTTTACGGCGACATGGGTTTACAGCCCAAAGCTTTAGAAGTTTTGCGGCAAGCTTTAATCATCCACCGAGAAATCGGTGAAGGGCCCCGCATCGCGCGCACTCTCAATCTCATCGGTTTTGTGAACCGGGTTGCAGACAAGTTTTCCGAAGCGATGAAACTGCACCAAGAGGCTTTGGAACTGGCTAAAACTGCCAATGACCAAATTGAAATTGGAGAATCTTTTCACAACATCGCGGCTGTGTACGGAGAGCAGGGAAATTACGCTAAGGCGATCGAATTTTATCAGCAAGCGCGAACGATTAGGACTAAAAATGGCGATCGACGAGATTTAGGTCGTACTCTTAATAATATGGGTGGCGTTTATTACAATATCGGCGATTTCAACAGGGCGATGGAATTTTATCACCAAGCTTTAGCAATTCGCCGCGAAATTGGAGATAGAGCCGGTGTCGGCCGCCTGCTGAATAACATGGCACTTACCTCTCGGAAACTAGGCAAAGATACTCAAGCCCTGATCTATTTTCAGCAAGCAATGATTATGTTAGAAGCGATAGGCGACAAGACAAGTGTGGGACGCTTGCTGAATAATATGGGTACGATTTATGAACGTCTAGGTCAGTATGGCAAAGCTCTGGAATCCTATGAGCGAGCTTTGAAAAATGCCCGCGATGGTGGTGACAAAGTGGGAGAAAATACGGCGATTGAGGGGATTAGGCGATTGTCTTCGAGTCAGCGTTTGCCACAATAATGGCTGTTAAGCTGTGGAGCATTTAAACCACTAACTATCCATGTAGGGTGCGTCAGTAAATAAGCGTTTCCCATGTATAGTAAGTGTTCTAGCTGACGCACCTTACCTGGATCGTTAATGATTTAAATGCTCCACAGCTTAGATCCGTTATCCGTATTTACTCATCTTTACATAGTTGGGTTTTTTGTACCTACCTATTGCAAATTTCTCTGCATCTTTGCTACTTTCTTTTTCACCCATCACACGCTGTAAAATCGCCTCTACTTTTGCAGCAAATACAGCATTTCCTCTCTGCCTTGGTCGCGGCAGATCAATAGAACAGTCCATTGCAATCTGACCATTTTCTATTAAAATAACTCTATCAGCTAATACCACTGCTTCTTCTACGTCGTGAGTGATCAGTAGGGCGGTAAATCCTTTTTCTTGCCACAAATTTTCTAACAATTGCTGCATCTCAATACGGGTCAAAGCATCCAACGCGCCGAGGGGTTCATCAAGCAGCAACAAGTGAGGTTCGCAGGCGAGGGCTCTGGCTAAAGAAACTCTCTGCTTTTGCCCGCCGGAGAGTACCGCCGGCCACTCGTTAGCGCGATCGGCAAGCCCTACCGCGTGAAGGACTTGCATTGCTTTGTAGTGCGTGTTTTCTTTGGCGGCGAGTAGCCCTAATTGCACATTTGCCAACACTTTTTGCCAAGGTAGTAGCCGTGCATCCTGAAACATCATTGTCACTTTCGAGTTGAGTTTGTGGGACGACTTTTCGTCTAGAAAGACAGCACCTTGACTGGGAACTTCTAGTCCAGCGATTAAGCGCAGTAAGGTACTTTTGCCACATCCGCTGCGACCTACAATTGCTACAAATTCTCCGGGATTTATTTCTATGTTGATATCCCGCAAAATTTCAATATTTCCAAATGACTTTTGTAGTTCTACTAACTCTAAACGCATTCCTGAGAGTGCTGATTCCATTCTAAAAAACCTCCATATCGCGATCTATGCCACAAGCTCAAAACCTTTTTCGCTGTCAAAGCTGGCTGCCAAAGCCAATGCCAATTCGTCTCCTACTCATCGGTGCTGGTGAATAGCAGATTAGCATTTCTATATTTAAAATACGGTAAGTCAGTCAAATTACAGTAGTTTCTGATTAAACAAGATTATTGCATAGGTATCTACAAAAAGCAAGATAATTTTTTGCCCAACTTCTGCGGCTTTGATAAATAATTGTTAAGAACAAGCAAACCCTGTTCCTGTAAAGGTTCTGTTTTTGAGTCCGGTGGATTATGCTGTATTTGGGAGAAAAAAACCTGACAGTTGACCAAAGAAACCGGGTTTTTTACCGAATCTGTGGGATCGAACGAAATATTTTCGTCAAAAAACCCGGTTTCTCAGTCCCCCTCAAACTTTACCTCTCAACTTACTTGCTTTTTTAAATTGACCGTGCTAGCTTACTGTTTAAGCAAAATACTGTAAATCGATAGACTTACAGTATTTTAGTAGTGATACCATGAATCGTTCACTTTTAAATCAGTCAAAAATAGGAGGACTGTTAAATGCCTAATGTTGTTGCGATCGCGGGTAGCCCCTCTCATCCATCCCGATCCTTATTGGCAACCGTTCAAGTCTGCTCTATACTTTGGGTACCCCGCGCAAAGGTGATTTATGGGAAACGATTTTCCAAAAGCAAGTTCAAGATTTTATTGATTTAATTTATCTTGTGGTTAAAAAAAATAAGTATAACTTATTTAAGTTGCGATCGCCCTATTGATTGAGTTCGGAAAGATTAATTTTTTATAAAAAATAGTCGCTACTTTTTCCCCGCACCAGCAAGCAACTTTTTACCGGGGTGCGTGACAGTCCGCAGTCGCAAGTTGCGAGTCAAATATTTCTTGCTGTCACGCACCTTACAATTACTATCTACCGTTCTGGAAAAAGTTGACAAGACCTGTTTGTTGGCTGATTAGCCCAATTTAAGCGAGAATTGCCAAACCGATCCATCCAACCTTCCAAATAAACCCGATTAGCCTTTTTTTCATCAGAATCCGATGTATTTATGGGATGAGGTGCTAAACCCAAAATAGTCGCCGTCGTCACGCAAAACATCGACTTTTGAAAACTCTGACAAATTTGCACCCGCACATCATCTTCACCGCGACAGCTAGTGCGATAAACTTCGTGCAAATACTCCGGCAAATAATGCCGCATATCTTGCATCAATTGAGTTGGCGGAATCCCTGCACCTCCAATCGGTAAAGGGTCAGCAAACAAAGCCCCGTAGGTAAAATCTCTTTGTTCTGCTGGGATTTGATGGGCTTGCGCGTTGTAGGAAACTGTGCCAAAAAAAGCTGTGCCCCGAAAGAAAATTGACTCTACATAAGGCACTGCTACATCTGGTAAAAACGTCAAGTTAGCCGCCGCTGGAATGATATCGTAGACTCGATCGCTAATCTTGACGCTGTAGGTAATTGGTAGACTGGCGGCGGCGACTAAACCAGCTTTGACAAAATCAACTACGTCAGCAATAGACTTAGTTTCTTTTCGATCGTAGGAATCAGATAAGTCCATGAACAAATCGCTCATTACCCGCCAAAACTGACCTAAACCGGTGTAATAAGCCAGCATCCGCACTTGTTCCGGCAAAAAGTTAGGAAATACTTTGTGGAGTCCCTGCATGAAAATGTTGCCTTTCAATTTAGCTGCGATCGCCTTTTCGACCAAATTATCAAACTCTGGCGAATCCAAATAACTGTCCAAACCGCCGCCACCGTGCCAAAGCATTGTTTTCATGCAATATTCGGCATACTCAAAATTTATGCGATCGTGCCACAAATAGCGCATTAATTTAGGCAGAGTAACTTCCCCGTTGAAATATTTGAAAAATGGGAAAAGCACTAAAAACTGTGATTCTGCAATATAATTTAGATTGCGAGAATAGGCATCGAGGACTATGGCATAACTTTTGAGAACACCAATAACTTCTACTACATTTTCATCTGATTCAGGGAGTAAAGCTTTGCCTGATTCTAGGAGGTCAATGTATTCAGCTAGGGGATGGGAAGATGGTTTTAATATGGTATTTTTCATTTTGATTTAACCTTAAATGAAGGAAGGAAGCTTAATTTGACACCTATGGACACTCCAAGAGCCCATTGGTGTCAACAATCAGGTAAAACCGATAGTCCGACAGGGAATGAATTCCCTGTCTCAAAGCTAAAGTCCTCTTAAGAGGACTGAAGAAATGGGTAACAACTCATTAGTCCTCTTTTAGAGGACTTTCGCTATTAGACAGGGAATTCATTCCCTGGCGGGCTTTCGGCTTAAGTTGACACCAATGGACACGGCAGTGCCGTGTCCCTACGGCTAGGTCATATTTTATGGTAAGTTTTGAGCGATCGCCTTAACTTGCACTGGCACATTAGTTACCATTGCGATCGCCGTTTTCTCACTCAATCCCAAAATCACTCCCGGCTGTACTCCCATAATCAGGATAATTAGTGCCAATATTAGAGAAGGAATGCGATCGCTCCACCGCACTTGTGGTAAATTAACCACCAAATCCGAAAGGCGACCAAAAAAGGCACGGTTGACCATTATTAAAAAATAAACTGAAGTCAAACCTGTTCCAATCATGCACAGCAAAGTTTGCACCGGAAACACTTGCAAACTACCGCGAAATACAAAAAATTCAGCAATAAATCCAGCCAAACCCGGAATCCCCGCACTCGCCATTACACCAAGGATCATTAAACTACCAATCATTGGCAAACCGCGATCGGGATTGAACAAACCTTTGAGAACATCTATATTGCGGCTACCGGATTTTTTGTAAACAACCCCGACGGTTAAAAATAGTAAGGCCGAAATTAAGCCGTGGCTGACCATTTGCAAAACTGTTCCCAACATACTAATGGGAGTTGCTGCGGCGCTAGCTAACAAAATGTAGCCCATATGCGCGATCGAACTATAAGCTACCATTTTTTTCATATCTTTTTGGGCGATCGCGCAACTAGCCCCATAAAGCACGCTAACCACAGCCCAACTCGCCAACCAAGGTGCAGCCAAAGCCCACGCATCAGGAAACAAACCCAAACCAAACCGCAACATCCCATAGGTTCCCAACTTCAAAAGCACCCCCGCCAACAACACCGAAACCGGAGTCGAAGCTTCTACGTGAGCATCAGGAAGCCAAGTATGAAAAGGCACTAAAGGAATCTTGATTCCAAAAGCCAACAACACCCCAGCCAGCAACACAATTTGCCTGACTAAAGGCAAAGGCGAACCACCTTGTAAATGCGATGCACCAATAGCACCAACAATATCAAAACTAGAAGCACCACTCAGCCAAACAGTTCCCAAAAAAGCAGCCAGCAAAACAATTCCCGCAAACGCAGTATAGATTAAAAATTTAGTAGCAGCATAACCCCGACGTTCGCCGCCCCAAATTGCAATTAACAGGTAAAGCGGGATTAATTCTACTTCAAAAAACAAGAAAAACAGCAGCAAATTTTGAGCCAAAAAAGCCCCTGCCACGCCACCTGTAATTAGCAGAATCAAAGAATAATAAAGCCTTGGTCTAGGAATAGACTCATCTGTACTATAGATAGCTACCCCTGTCAGCAGACAATTTAAAATCACCAAAGGCAGAGACAAACCATCAACACCCAGATTGTAGTTCAATCCCAAAGTATCGATCCAAGGAAGAAACTCCGAAAACTGCAACTGACTCAGGTTCGCATCAAACTGAGTCGCCAAAATCACCGATAAAATAAAAGTTATAGCTGCAATGGCGATCGCAGTATTCCGAACTATTTTAGAGCTTACCGAACCAGGCCAAAAGCCAATTACAGCCGCCCCCAAGATTGGTATCCAGATTAAAGCACTGAGCATCTATTAAAACTTGCCTTTACTACGAATTTTTAAACTATAGCAATCCTAAATCATTTGTGAATTTCTTACTCCCTCCCCTTAATAAGGGGA
>NZ_NXIB02000071.1 GCF_002412335.2 Tychonema bourrellyi FEM_GT703 | reverse complement strand
CCGTGCCCCATGCCCCATGCCCCATTACCTATTACCCTGTACCTCACCTAGCCGAGAAAGGCTATAATATGCTTTAATCCCTAGTAGCTATGTATTTTGCTTGAATGGCGATCGCAATTGATTTTGGAACTAGCAACACCGTCGTCGCCCGCACGAATCCGGCGACTTCCCAGCCCGAAACTTTGAAATTGCCAGCACTCTCGGCAATCTCAGCTCAAAATCCGCCCCTAATTCCTAGTCTACTCTACGTTGAGAACGCAGCTCAAAATCAAGTCATACTTGGTCAACAAGTCCGCGACAAAGGCCTTGACTTGACTACAGATTCTCGATTTTTCCGCAATTTCAAGCGCGGAATTGGCACTCCGATTCAGGGTTTTGTGCCAGAACTTGACGGACAAATAGTCACTTTTGAACAAGTAGGACAATGGTTTTTGAGTCAAATAGTCGGCTCAATTCGTGAACTATCAGTACCTGTTGATTCTTTAGTTTTTACCGTTCCTGTAGACAGTTTTGAAGCTTACCGCAATTGGCTGGGTAAAGTGTCTCAATCCTTGCAAGTAGAACAGGTGCGGATGTTGGATGAACCAACTGCGGCGGCTTTGGGTTACGGTTTAGCCGATCGCGAAAATCTGTTAGTAATTGACTTTGGCGGCGGAACCCTCGACCTTTCTTTAGTACGTTTAGATATTTCTGCCAATAAAAAGCCCCTCGGTTTCCTGCTGAAATGGGGTGATAGATCCCTGGCTGAATCTTCTGGACAAAAAGCCAAAATAGCCCGTGTTTTGGCTAAAGCTGGACAAAATTTAGGCGGTTCGGATATTGATAATTGGCTGGCAGATGATTTTGTCAAAAATACAGGCATGATGAAATCTTCTATTATAACCAGATTATCAGAACGTTTAAAAATTCAATTATCTTTGCAAGAACGGGCTACAGAGGTCTATTTTGATGAAGAAAATTTTGAGACTTATGAATTAGAATTAAATCGCGATCGCTTTGAAGCCATCCTCGCAGAACATCAGTTTTTTGACAACCTGGATGAGTCCATGAATCAAGTATTGCAGCAAGCACGCCGTCAGGGTTTAGAAATTGGCGATATCGACGCAGTTTTGCTAGTTGGCGGCACAGTACAAATTCCGGCTGTCAAACGGTGGGTTGAGCAATATTTCGACACAGCCAAAATTCGGTGTGACAAGCCTTTTGAGGCGATCGCCCAAGGTGCTCTACAACTTAGTCAAGGCGTAGAAATCAAAGATTTTCTCTACCACAGTTATGGCATTCGCTACTGGAATCGTCGCGAAAATTGTCATAGTTGGCATAACTTAATCAAATCCGGTCAGTCTTACCCGATGACCGAACCAGTAGAATTAGTATTGGGAGCTTCTCTAGAAAATCAGCCGAGTATAGAATTAATTATCGGTGAATTGGGAGCAGAAACTGGTAGCACAGAGATCTATTTTGACGGTGACAGACTCATTACTCGCCAACTCGCAGGCCAAACATCCGTACAACCGCTAAACGACAAAGATGGAGCTCGCAGCATCGCTCAATTGACACCGCCTGGGTATCCGGGAGGCGATCGCATAAAAGCTTTGTTCCGCGTTGATGAACAGCGTTTTCTACGAATTACCGTGGAAGATTTGCTGACAAATCAAACTTTGTTAGAGGATAAACCCGTGGTGCAGTTAAGTTAAGGATATACTTTAGACATCTCCCATAATTATTGTGGAACAGGCATCCTGCCTGTTCGACCCAGGCTTTTTAGGAGATGTCTAATAGATGATTCGGCGGTTGAAACCGCTACTACACAAACAAAGTCCGCCTCCGTGGACTAAGAAATCACCTTAGTGACTTTCTCCCCCGTCAACTGCAAGCAGGCAAGCCAGCCCGAAAAATCTGCTCAGCCGTCAAACTCAATTCTGGAAAAGCCAGCGACTCCACCCTCTCACTTCCCCTAAACTGTTTAACCTGATACTCCCCATCTACCAGTTGGTAAACCGAGATGGTGGGTTGTTTCGGATTACCGATAAACTTGCGACCACCTAAACCGAAATAGTCTACAATCCAGTATTCAGAAATGCCCATTTCCTCATAGTCAGAGGCTTTGAAAAAATAATCATCCCGCCAGTTTGTACTGACCACTTCTACAGCCAGTCGAACCGAACTACCCATCGTGATGATCGATTCTTTTTTCCAGCGTGGTTCGTTTATAAGCGCGGTTCGGTCTAGCACAATTACGTCTGGTTGGTAGCCTGATTCGTTACGAGAAAGCTTGAGTAAGCAGTCACCTGGAATTGAATAAGGCAATTGCAATCGCCTAATTTCAAAATTGATTTCACTCGATATAAAGCCCGTAACGTCGGAATGGTCGCCCTGGACTAAAGGCATTTCAACAATGACTCCGTTGTGTAGTTCATATCGATGGATAGAGTTCTCTGGATACCAGGCAATGAACTCATCAAACATCACAGTTTTTGTTTTAGATATGGTTTGGATCATGCGCTGTTTGTCTCCTTTACTAGATATCCGCTAGACATCAACTAGCTTCTTTACTTCCAATGCCCAATGCCCCATGCCCTATGCCCTATGCCCTATGCCCCATGCCCCATGCCCTAAATTTCAGATTTGTGTACCACCACCGCCGTCCCCACTGATGCCCAATTGAACAGCCATTTAGCGTGATTTACCGCTACATTTGTACAACCATGACTAACAGGATTACCAAACAAATTGTGCCAATAAGCGCCGTGGATTGCCATGCCCCCATCGTAATACATTGTATAAGGAACATCGGGGACATCGTAGTCCGGCCCAGCCATCCTAGTAACCCGATATTTGGTTTGAATTGCAAAAGTTCCAGTGCGCGTGGGAGTCGATGATTTGCCGCTGGAAATAACCACCGCATAAACTGGTTTATTTCCTTCCCAAGCTATTAACTTTTGTCTTGATAAATCAATTTCAATCCAGCGTTGACTAGATTGTTGCAACTCCATAACTTTATAGGCAATTGTGTTGTGCTTTTCGCCAGCAATTACACCATTTGAACTACTACAAAAAGCTGCAATTGTCAAGGCGAAACCAGCACAAAAAGTTCCAAAGTGGCGGCAGTAAGTTGAGTTTATATTGTTTTTCATTTCTCACACCTCGTATCATTTGAGATTTACGATTTTAGAGTTTAGATTGGGAAAGAAGATTCAGAAGTTGTTAAGTTTTGGGTGAGAGTTCGAGCAATTTGGGCGATCGCCTCCCAATCCCCATTAGCCACCAAATGTTTGGGAAATAAGTCTCCAGCTAAACCAACCGCGATCGCCCCAGCATCAATAAATAGCTTCACACTATCCAGCGTCACCCCACCAGTGGGAATCAAAGGAATCTCACCCAGCGGGCCTTGCAGAGCTTTCAGGTAAGCCGCACCTCCCAAACCCGATATCGGAAACACCTTAACGCAGGTAGCGCCCGCTTGCCACGCCGTGACAATTTCTGTCGGAGAAAAAGCACCAGGGACGATCGGCACTCCCGCATCAACAGCTACTTTAATCATAGCTACATCCGCGTGAGGAGTAAACAGGAATTGAGCGCCACAATCTATAGCTTCCTGCAACTGTTCTAAGTTTAATAATGTGCCAGTACCAATACTAAAAGTAGGTAATTCCAAGCGGAGTTGGGAAATTAATTCAGCCGCTTTTTCCGTATTCCAAGTTATCTCAATAAACTGAATTCCTCCTTTTGCTACAGCTTTTGCCATTTGCCAAGCGATTTCCTTGTCAGAAGAACGGATAACTGCGATCGCCCTGTGTTTTTTTAGTGATGTCAACCAAGCTTGATGATTCATTTTGAAGGAAGAGGGAAAAAGGAAGGGGTAGTCCAAGGTACTGCCATATCCGACATTGCTGAAACCATTATTATTGTTACACCTTCTCGGTTCCTGAGCGAAGTCGAAGGGCCTTCTTGCTTCTTCCTTCTCAATAAAAAGGCTCCTGCCATTAAACAGGAGCCTTTTGATGATTAGACAATCAAATCAACATTAAATGCGATCGATTAATCCAAATCAGGCATCGAAAGAACCGCTTCCGTCTCGCGATCGATACCCTTCTCAAAGCCAGCGACAGCCGCGCGAGCGCGACCAGCGTGCCACAAGTGGCCAACCAAGAAAAAGAAACCCATCACAAAGTGGAAACAAGACAACCAAGAACGAGGAGAAGTGAAGTTAAATGCGTTCACTTCAGTCGCCAAACCACCCACAGAGTTCAAAGAACCCAAAGGAGCGTGAGTCATATACTCAGCCGCGCGGCGAGCTTGCCAAGGCTGAATATCATTCTTGATTTTGTTCAAATCCAAACCGTTAGTACCACGCAAAGGTTCCAACCAAGGACCTTGGAAATCCCAGAAACGCATCGTTTCACCACCGAAAATGATTTCGCCAGTAGGAGAGCGCATCAGGTACTTACCCAGACCAGTTGGGCCTTGTGCAGAACCGACGTTAGCACCCAAGCGTTGGTCGCGGATCAAGAAGGTCAAAGCTTGCGCTTGAGAAGCTTCAGGACCAGTCGGGCCGTAGAATTCGCTAGGGTAAGCAGTGTTGTTGAACCATACAAAGCAGCAAGCGATGAAGCCCATGAGGGACAAAGCGCCCAAGCTGTAAGACAGATAAGCTTCGCCAGACCAGATTAAGGCGCGACGAGCCCAGCCGAAAGGCTTGGTCAAAATGTGCCAAACACCGCCAGCGATACAAATCAGGCCTAGCCAGATGTGACCGCCGATGATGTCTTCCATGTTGTTGACGCTGACAATCCAGCCTTCGCCACCAAAAGGAGAGCGAACCAAATAGCCAAAAATCACAGCGGGGTTAAGAGTTGGGTTCGTGATAATACGCACGTCGCCGCCGCCCGGAGCCCAAGTGTCATAGACACCGCCGAAGAACATGGCCTTAGCAACCAGCAGCAAACAACCGCCACCCAACAAAATCAGGTGATAGCCGATGATGTTGGTCATCTGGTTCTTATCTTTCCAGTCGTAGCCGAAGAACGAAGAATATTCTTCGAGGACTTCTGGGCCACGAATGGCGTGATAAATGCCGCCCAAACCGAGAACAGCAGATGAAATCAAGTGAAGAACACCAACCACGAAGAACGGGAAGATGTCTGTAACTTCACCGCCAGGGCCGATGCCCCAACCCAAAGTAGCGACGTGAGGCATCAAAATTAAGCCTTGTTCGTACATGGGCTTTTCTGGAATAAAGTGAGCGACTTCAAACAAAGTCATTGCTCCAGCCCAGAAAACGATCAAACCGGCGTGAGCGACGTGGGCGCCGAGCAGTTTACCGGAAAGGTTGATCAAACGAGCGTTACCAGACCACCAAGCGAACCCGGAGGACTCTTGGTCGCGACCGCTTACATAAGAATTAGATAGCGTTACCACGCGGTAGAACCTCCAATGATTTGAGATTTTGGATTTGGGATTTCAGGTTTTTTTTCCCAAAGTGGGGACAGATTCCCGCCCCCAAACTTGGTGAGATTTGGATTTTAATCTTAAAAGATTAATCTTAAATCCAAATCCTCATTTATTAAAGTGCATTACCACGAGGCAGAACTTCTTCTGGGAAGATGAAGTTTTCGTGTGGTTGGTCAGTTGGAGCCATCCAAGCACGAATACCTTCGTTGAGCAGAATATTCTTAGTGTAGAACGTTTCAAACTCAGGATCTTCGGCTGCACGCAATTCTTGTGATACGAAGTCATAGGCGCGCAGGTTTAGTGCTAAACCGACGATGCCCAAAGAGCTCATCCACAAGCCTGTGACAGGTACGAACAACATGAAGAAGTGTAACCAACGTTTGTTGGAGAACGCAATTCCGAAGATTTGCGACCAAAAACGGTTAGCTGTGACCATCGAGTAGGTTTCTTCAGCTTGAGTTGGGTTGAAGGCGGGGAAAGTGTTTGAGCCTTCGCCATCTTCAAACAGGGTGTTTTCCACGGTGGCACCGTGAATAGCGCACAACAGCGCGCCGCCCAAGATGCCTGCAACGCCCATCATGTGGAAGGGGTTGAGCGTCCAGTTATGGAAGCCTTGCAGGAACAATAGGAAGCGGAAAATTGCTGCGACACCGAAACTTGGGGCGAAGAACCAACCTGATTGACCCAAGGGGTAAAGCAGGAACACGGAGACAAACACGGCGATCGGGCCGGTGAATGCCAAGGCGTTGTAAGGACGGATGCCGACTAAACGGGAGATTTCGATCTGACGTAGGCAGAACCCAATCAGTGCGAAAGCGCCGTGGAGAGCGACAAATGCCCACAGGCCACCGAGTTGGAACCAGCGGGTGAAGTCCCACTGTGCTTCGGGGCCCCACAGGAACAGCAGGGAGTGTCCGAGGCTGTTCGCTGGGGTGGATACAGCGACGGTGAGGAAGTTAGCTCCTTCGAGGTAGGAGGATGCCAAACCGTGGGTATACCAGGATGTGACGAAGGTGGTGCCGGTCAACCAGCCACCGATGGCGAGGTAGGCGCAGGGGAATAGCAGGATGCCAGACCAGCCTACGAAGACGAAACGATCGCGTTTGAGCCAGTCGTCAAGTACATCAAAGATGCCTTGTTCGTTCTGGGCGCGTCCGACTGCAATTGTCATTTTAGTAAAATCCTCTTGCTTGTTAAAAGGCGAAAGTTTCTAAGTGAAGTGTCCCAACTAAACTTTGTTTTCGTATAGCTGAGGACTTCCCGACAGTTCTAATTAAACTTAACATAACTATACATTATAATTCACAAAATTTCCACTCGATCGCGAGTTGAATTAAGATTTGACTTTAAGGCTTTGGATTTTTATGACTGCACAAACAACGAGTTCGATCGATCGCATCTTGCGCCAAGAGGTTCTGGGTTCCCGCCGCTTCAGCAATTACTGGTGGGCGACGATTGTCAGCATTGGAGGGACTGGCTTCCTGCTGTCGGGCATTTCTAGCTACTTGCACGTAAATCTGCTACCTTTTGCTGACCCCACTATGCTCGTTTTTATCCCCCAGGGTATCGCGATGGGTTTTTATGGTGTCTGTGCGCTGCTTTTGGGGTCTTACCTCTGGCTGACTGTGCTTTGGGATCTGGGCGGCGGGTATAATGAGTTCGATCGCGAAACTGGCAGTATTCGCATATTTCGCTGGGGTTTCCCCGGCAAAAACCGTAAAGTTGATTTTACCTGCAAGACATCGGATGTTCAATCTGTACGGGTGGACATCAAAGATGGTCTCAATCCGCGCCGCAGTATTTATCTCAAACTCAAAGACCGTCGTCAGTTTCCCCTAACTAGAGTCGGACAACCAATATCCTTAGCTGTTGTGGAAAATCAAGCTGCTGAATTAGCTCGATTTTTGAAGGTTCCCTTGGAAGGACTTTAAGAATTTTCGATTTTTGATTTTTGATTTTGGATTGGTAAGCCGTAGGGACACGGCAGTGCCCATAGGTGTCAACTTAAGGCCAAACCCTGTCACAGACTACTGTTTGACGATTAAGGCCAGNGGGGGACAAGAGTCTTCTCAAAGTCCCCCTTCTTAAGGGGGATTTAGGGGGATCTGGACTCAGGTAAAAACCAGATTTCTCAAGGCTTTCAGGCTTAAGTTGACACCTATGGGCAGTGCCCATAGGTGTCAACTTAAGGTAAAACCCAGTTACAGACTGCTGTTTGACGATTAAGGCCAGATCCCCCCTAACCCCCCTTAAGAAGGGGGGGACAGGAGTCCGATCAAAGTCCCCCTTCTTGGGGATTTAGGGGGATCTAGACTCAGGTAAAAACCAGATTTATCAAGGCTTTCAGGCTTAAGTTGACACCTATGGGCAGTGCCGTGTCCCTACTAAAATATCTAGTGCCATGTCCCTACTAAAATATCTAGTGAAAGTGAAAATGCAAATCAGAATTCAGCGGTGGTTGTTCTCATTTTTAATCATTGGTGCCCTGTTTGTAGGTGGATGTGGTAGTTCCACTCCTGCAAATTCTACTCCGACACCGAGTGCGGCTTTGAGTGAAAGTATTTCTTTGTCTCCGTCTCCATCTCCATCTTCTGCTGTGGCAGCGAATTCGCAATTTAGCAGTTTGCCACGCTTGCAAGGAAAAGCCACGGTGGTGATGACGGTTAAAGGTGCTCCGATTACGATCGAACTTGATGGTACAAATGCTCCAATTACTGCGGGCAATTTTGTTGATTTGGTTCAAAAAGGTGTCTACGACGGACTGGTATTTCACCGAGTTGTGCGGGAACCTCAGCCTTTTGTGGTTCAAGGTGGCGACCCCCAAGGGAAAGATCCTAAATTCCCAGCAGCGCGGTTAGGAACTGGGGGTTTTATTGACCCGAAAACTTCTACCGAACGCCGGATTCCTCTGGAAATTCAAGCTAAAGGTGCCAAAATTCCTACTTACAGCATGACGTTTGAGGAAGCTAGGATTGTTGAGAAACCTGTGTTGCTGCATAGTCGTGGGGCTGTGGCTATGGCTCGATCGAATCCTCCTGATTCGGCTTCTTCCCAGTTTTATTTTACTTTGACTGATTTACCGTTTTTGGACGGTAGCTATGCAGTTTTTGGCTATGTGAAACAAGGCATGGATGTGGTTGATAAGATTGAAGCGGGCGATCGCATTGATAAGGCTACTGTGACTCAAGGCTTGGAAAATTTTAAGGCTGTTCAGTAGTTATTAATTAGTAGTCATTTGTGGATGTTGTTGTTACTGGAATTGGTTTAGTTTCTGCTTTAGGCTCTCTGGAAAATAGTTGGAAAAAACTGTTGGCTGGGGAGTCGGGAATTGAGCATCATCAACCTTTTTTAGCACTTGAACCTCGACCTCTGGCTCTAATTGATCCAAAACCTGCGGATTTAATAACTTTAATTCGGCGGGTTTTGGCAGATGCTTTGCTAGATGCTAATTTGACTTTGCCGATTCCTGATTGTGGAATTGCGATCGGTTCTAGCCGTGGCTTTCAAGCCAATTTGGAACAGTTGTTAAGAGAAGGAAGTTCGGCAACGGATTGTGTAACGGATGTAACGGATGTAACGGATGTAACGGATAGAAGGAAGAAGGAAGAAGGAACAGGGAAGAAGGAAGAAGGAAGAGAATTCCTTCTTCCCCATGCCCAATTAACAATGCGCGATGCGCGATGCGCGATTCCCTATTCTGAATTTGTGAATTTTTTGCCTCATATGGGGGCGATCGCGGTGGCGAGAGCAATTGGCTCGACGGGGCCTGTGTTAGCGCCGATGGCGGCTTGTGCGACGGGTATTTGGTCGATCGCTCAAGCTGTTGATTTAATCCAAAATGGTCAGTGTCAGCGGGCGATCGCAGGTGCTGTGGAAGCGCCCGTCACACCGCTAACACTGACTGGATTTAACCAAATGGGTGCTTTGGCAACCACTGGCTGCTATCCGTTTGATCAAGACCGCGAAGGCTTGGTTTTGGGCGAAGGTGGGGCTTTATTTGTATTAGAATCGGCGGATTTAGCAATGCGTCGCGGTGCTAAAATTTATGGTAAAGTTTCTGGTTTTGGATTGACAAATGATGCTTGTTATGCTAATGCGCCAGAGGTGGGAGGCAAAAGTGCGATCGCGGCGGTAACTCAATGTTTGAAACGAAGCAATTTATCGGCTTATGCGATCGATTGCATTCACGCACACGGCACTGCAACGGAGTTAAATGACCAACACGAAGCACTTTTAATTCAAAAGTTGTTTCCTTTCGGAGTTGCTGTTAGTTCGACTAAAGGGGCTACTGGACATACTTTGGGAGCTTCGGGAGCTTTGGGTATAGCTTTTTCTTTGATGAGTATCAAAAAGCAGATATTGCTACCTTGTGTGGGAATCCGAAAACTGGGGTTTGAATTAGATTTTGTGCGCTGTGCGCGATCGACTAAAGTCAGAAATGCGGTTTGTTTGAGTTTTGGGTTTGGCGGTCAGAATGCTGCGATCGCTCTAACTCAGTATCCTTAATTTTTGCACAAAAAAGTTGATCTAAAGTTAAATAGGGCGATCGAAGTTGCTTTTGGCCATACTATAAGATATCTGTATAGCAGAAGATACAAGAAAGAAACTGTTTAGATTAAGCTTCAGGTGGTATTTTCACATGGATTTGGTCTCTCATCGATTTATGTCCTACTTTGGACCAGAACAAGCCGCGCACCTGTGCAAAATCGCTATATTGGAGCATTTTGACCAGGAAACGCTAGTTTTTGAGGAAGGAGACGCAGCCGATTTCTTATACCTAGTCTTAGAAGGTGAAGTCAAGTTTAGCAAACGGATTGAAAACAATAAACATCAAAGTGTGGCTGTCGCTAAACCTGATGACTTTTTTGGGGAACTAGGAGTTTTAGACGGACAGCCACGGAGTGCGAGGGCCTTAGCAATTAGAGGATCGACTTTGGCAAAAATAGGCCGCGAAGAACTGATAGAGACCCTTCGGTTTAGTCAAGGAAGTTCGGTACTGGAAATTTTTAGCTTTATTATTAAAAATTTGCGGGACACAACCGATCAGTATGTTAACCAGTTTGTACACAAACAAAAAATGGTACTGGTAGGAGAAATGGTGAGCACAATTATTCACGATTTTAAAAGTCCTTTTACGGTCATCAAACTATCCAGTGAAATGCTTAAAGAAATTCACCCAGATGAGGAAACTCAGGAGTGGTGCGAACTGATTCAATTGCAGGTTCAGCGAATGTTGGGAATGGCGGAGGAAGTTTTAGAATTTTCTCGTGGTAATGCTGTTTTAAATAAAAAACCAGCTAATTTTATCCAGATTTTGCACCAATTTAAAAAGTTGAATAAGGTCTACTTTGACGCGGCAAAAGTGGATTTGGTAATCCGGGTGACAGAAGTGGTCGCGATCGTAGACGAAAATAAGATTTTGCGAGTTTTGCAAAATTTAGTGGGTAATGCTGTTGAAGCTTTTGGTGGACGCGGGGGGCGGGTAGAGATTACTGTGACACAAAGTGAGGACTGGGTAGAAATTAGTATTTATGATAATGGGCCGGGTATTCCAGCAGCAATTAAGGGAAAGTTGTTTGAACCTTTTGTCACCTACGGAAAGCGCACTGGTACTGGTTTGGGAACGGCGATTGCTAAGTCGATAGTTGATGCTCATCAAGGGGAAATCACTTATGAGTCAGAAAATTACAAAGGAACAACTTTTTACATCCGTTTGCCTAAAAATATAAGTTAAATGAGTGCAAAATTAAGTATAATTGAATTGAGAAATAGCTAAAATTCTGATGCCAGTTACTATTCAAACCTTACCCGCAGAAGTGATCGATTTGATTGCCGCCGGCGAAGTGATTGACTCGATCGCTGCTGCGGTGCGAGAATTAGTGGAAAATTCCCTGGATGCTGGCGCAACTCGCATAGTTGTGTCTATCTGGCCTCAACAGTGGCGAATGCAAGTTGCAGATAACGGTACGGGAATGGATTTGGCAAATTTGCAGCAGGCGGCTTCGGCTCATAGTACGAGCAAAATTAGCACGGAAGCTGATCTTTACAAAATTGCTACTTTGGGGTTTCGTGGGGAAGCTTTGCACTGTTTGGCTCAGTTGGGTGATTTGGAGATTTGTAGCCGGCCAAATGATTTGGGATTCGCCGATTTTGGGGAAACCCCCCCCAGCCCCCCCTTATTAAGGGGGGGAGTTGAAAATAACCCTCCCTTATTAAGGGGGGGAGTTGAAAATAACCCTTTTTCCAGGGGGGGAGTTGAAAATAACCCTTTTTCCAGGGGGGAAGTTGAAAATAACCCTCCCTTATTAAGGGGGGGAGTTGAAAATAACCCTTTTTCCAGGGGGGAAGTTGAAAATAACCCCCCCTTAATAAGGGGGGGAGTTGAAAATAACCCTTTTTCCAGGGGGGAAATCGAAAATGCTCGATCGGGCTGGCGGGTAGTTTACTCCGCTGCTGGCGAACCTGTGGAGGTGGAATCAATCGCGATCGCACCTGGTACGGTAGTGACTGTTGCTAATTTATTTGGGAATTGGCCTGTGCGTCGTGGTTTTTTGGCCCAGGGAAAGCAGGTGCGATTGATCGAATTAATGATTCAGCAAATTGCTCTTTGTCACCCACAAGTTAATTGGCAGTTGCGACAAGGAAATACGACTTGTTTACACATAATTCCCGGCCTAACAGCGCAACAAATTTTACCTCAATTTGTACGGGGAATTCGACTGAATGATTTGCAGTATTTAAATGTGAATTTACCTTCGATTCCAACCAGCAAAGCAGCAGATTCTTTGGTCAAAACGCAATTAGTTTTATCCCAAACAAACCAAAGTTACCAATTCCCAATCCCCCATTCCCCATTCCCCATTCCCAATCCCCCATTCCCGATTCCCCATTCCCAATCGTTAGAGTTAGTCATGGGTTTGCCCGATCGCTGTCACCGCAGGCGGCCAGATTGGGTTAAGGTGGCGGTGAATCGACGGGTTGTGCGATCGCCCGAATTGGAGCAAACTATTCTCAGCGCCTTTGCTCGTACTTGTCCGCGCGATCGCTATCCCGTGTGTTTTGTTCACCTGCAAATTTCTCCATCTGCGATCGACTGGAATCGCCACCCGGCTAAAGTGGAAATTTATTTGCATGATCCGAGTTTTTGGCAGGATCGAGTCACAGAAGTAATTGCTAAAGCCTTGGAGTTGAATGAAGATGTTTTGCCACAGCCTCCCATACCCGATCGAGTTGGACAATTGCTGAAGGCATCGGAACAAAAGGGTACTTATCTTGTTGACAGTTCTACTTCACAGAATGATAGCGATCGAGAGGCAAAACAGCACAAAATAGGATTGATGGAATTGAGGGCGATCGCTCAAGTTCACAACACTTACATTGTCGCCGAACATACCAGTGGAATGTGGTTGGTAGAACAACATATCGCTCACGAGCGCATTTTATATGAGCAATTGTGTAATGATTGGCAGTTGAAATCTCTAGAAAAGCCAGTGATTCTTAGTCAATTATCGGCGCTGCAAATTGAGAATTTGTCCCGCTTGGGTTTGGAGGTAGAAAGTTTTGGGGAACAGCTATGGGCGGCGCGAAAAGTCCCTGAGTTGTTGGTAGATCGAGATGACTGTGCAGAGGCGCTTTTTGAACTCAGTAAAGTAGCAGATTTGGAAGCTGCTCAAGTAGCTACTGCTTGTCGCAGTGCCATTCGCAATGGTACTACTTTGAGTATTGTGGAAATGCAAAATTTGTTGAATGAATGGCAACAAACTCGCAATCCGCGCACTTGTCCCCACGGCCGCCCCATCTATTTTGCCTTGGAAGAATCGACTTTGGCTCGGATTTTTCGTCGCAATTGGGTGATTGGCAAAAGTCACGGAATTTGAAAGTTACAAGTTATAAATAAAAATTGAATTTGTGGAACAGGCATCTTGCCTGTTCATAATATTGACATAGAATGTTAATTAAATAATCTCATCAATAAGACAAATGGATTTTCCGAGAGCACGACAACTATTTTATCGAGAAATCAATCAACCAGATAGTTCGATCGATCTGGCAAAAGCTGCCCTTTATATCGCTTTAGAAGAATATCCAGATATAGAGCCGGAGGAATATTTAAACATCCTGGATACGATGGCGGATGAATTGCGCGATCGCCTGCCCGCCCAAAATTATCCACTACGAATTATTCAAACTATTAACCGTTACTTATACGAGGAATTGCTATTTGCGGGCAATGATGCTGATTATTATGACCCTCGTAATAGCTTTTTGAATCAAGTGATCGATCGCCGTACTGGTATTCCGATCTCTTTGTCTCTGGTTTATTTGGAAGTTGCTAAGCGGATTGATTTTCCGATGGTGGGAATTGGGATGCCTGGACATTTTTTAATTAAGCCAGATTTTGCAGATGCTGCTATTTTTGTTGATGCGTTTAACGGCGGCGAAATATTATTTACTCAAGATTGTCAAGATCGAATTTCTCAAATTTATGGTCAAGTGATGGAGTTGCAGCCGACATTTATCGCGCCAGTCAGTCCCAGGCAATTGTTGGCGCGAATGCTGGGAAATCTGAAGGCGATTTATTTGCAACAGGGAGATGCTGTGAGGGTGCTGAGGGCGGTGGAACGGATTTTGCTGCTGTTTCCAGATGCACTGGGGGAAAGGCGCGATCGCGGAATCCTGTATTATCAACTGGGCCGTTTGGCAGAAGCGCGCCACGATTTGCAAATATACCTGATCAATGCTCCGAATGCTCCTGATGCTGCTAGAATTCGCCAAATGCTCGATCGGCTCGATGGGATGTAAAAAAAATTAACATATACATGGAAAATTGACACCTATCTTTTGATAGGTTAATGTTGATTCAAAGAATAGTAGGATAATTGGTCATTTGGGGAACTCGAAAGCCCATTTTCCAGATTGACAGGCAACTTACACTCACAGAGACGATCGCTCAAAAAAGTATTTTGACGTAAAAAGGCAAAAAACCATGAACTTTCAGTTTCAATCAGATTATCTCGATGGAATGCCCCAGCAGTCAGCCTATTTAACCAAAAAAATGTCAAAGTCTTTATCATTAGGTTTGGCACTTTTATTGGGAACAAGTGCAGTATTGCTGAGCAGTGGCAAAGCTTTGGCGTTAGAAAAAGTCACAGTGAAATACGGCGCTGTTGACGTCACTTTACCCATCAGTGATTTGCAAAGCTTTGCACAAACCGGCAAACCATCACCTCAACTGCAAAGCGTTCTGAGTCTTGCCAAACAAACTCCCGAATCCGTGCGCGAGATATTAACACGAGAAGTAGTTCTAGATACTCAATTAGTGACGCGGCTGGCAAATACTTACTTCGGGGAAATTGTTTTAAAACAACTGGGCGAGGTTGCTTATGCACCAGCAACTCGCGCTCAAAGCGCGCCAGCACTGCGGGATGCTTTAGTCGCAGCTTCCAAAGACAGCAAGATATCACTGATCGAAGTGATGCAAAATTATAGCCCTCCGGCGTTAGAAATTGACGGGAATCAAGCGATGGCTGTCTATCAGCGAGTGATTAAAGATGTGCAAGATTTGCAGGCTATGTATCAGAATTCTCCTGCCTTGCAAAGTACAGCAGGTCAAGCAGTTAATTCGGCAAGACAAATGATTTGTCAGCCCAATTCATCAGGGAATATGAAGTAATGGGGAATGGGGAATTGGGAATGGGGAATTGGGCATAGGGCATAGGGCATAGGGCATAGGGCATAGGGCATAGGGCATAGGTTATTTCCTAATGGCTCTTTTCTTCCTTCTTCCTTCTTCCTTCGGCTATAATTGCTCGGCGACTCGTTTGAGGCGACGGAGCTGGTCTTTCATATCTTTCTGTGTCCAATGGGCTGCAAAGCGATTGAAACCATATCGAATTAATGGATTGGGAATCTCAAATTCAAAGCGGTTAATCAACAGCGTTCCTTGGATTTGTGGTTGACATTCCCAGCGATCGCACCCTTTGAAAAATCCGTCAAACCCCCAAACAACTAAACCAGGTTCTCGCTCTAACACAACACTCTCTAAAGTGGGTTGCCAAACCGGAATTTGTATGATAAAGAGGCTGCGACTTCCGACAGCAGTATCCCATTCGCCTACAGGTTCGCAGCGCAGCACTGGATTGAGCCACTTGTGCATCAAAGTGCGATCGGCGATACAACGCTCTACCAGGGTAGCAGCAGCGCGAATTTCAATTGATTGCTCGAAAACTTGACGAATTGACATGGAAACCTGCAAGCTAGAAGCGTGTTCTTACAGTTTCTTATTTTCCCTGTCAAATCTGACGTTAACCTGAGAAAAAAATGACTGAAACTTGGCAAGAAATAACTCAACCGACATGGGCCCGGATAGCGGTTGTGTCCGATCGACTTTTGGCGCAAGCCCCGCCCGCGCCGAATCCACTGGGGGACGCCGAACGCGGAATTAACAATTTTGTTCAGAGTTCAAACATTGAAAATCTGATCTGGGCGATCGGTATTCTGCTAATTGGCTTGATAGTATCAGCCCTTGTCTCATCTTTAGTAGGGGGATTGCTCAAGAAGACTACTATCGACAACCGACTGGCTGCTTGGATTACCGGCCGCCCGGATGGAGAAAGTGCCCCGCAAGTGGAAAAATGGATTTCCGCAGCGGTGTTCTGGATCATTTTTATCTTTTTCCTAATTGCCTTTTTCAACCGGCTGAATCTAACGGCTGTCTCGCAACCGCTCAATACTTTTCTCAATCAAATTGCTAGTGCTTTGCCGAAGTTAGCTAAAGCACTCATTTTCCTGGGGATTGCTTGGGTGTTGGCGACTATCGCCAAATTGGCAGTATCGCGGGCGATGCGGACTTTTAGCGTGGATGAGCGGTTGAATCAACAGGTGGGCACAACGCCAAGTGAGAGTCCTTTGCTGCTGAGCGATACTCTGGCGAATGCGCTGTACTGGTTTATTTTTCTACTGTTTTTACCGCTGATTCTGGAATCGCTGGAATTGCAGCAGGCTCTACTGCCGGTTAATAATTTGCTCAACCAAATTTTGGCGGCAATTCCGAAAATTCTGGAAGCTTTGTTGATTGGGTTTGTGGGCTGGCTGCTGGCTCAAGTTGTGCAGCGGATTGTCACAAATCTGCTGGCTGCTGCTGGGGCCGACAGTTTGGGCGCTCGGTTCGGGATTTCGCGGACTGCGGGCGGACAATCACTATCGTGGATTGTCGGTACGATCGTCTATGTTTTGATTTTGATTCCAACGGCGATCGCGGCTCTGAACGCTTTGGACATTCAGGCGATTTCGCAGCCTGCAATCGCGATGCTCAACACCATTTTGGGCGCGATTCCCAATATTTTTACGGCAGCCATAATTATAGTGGTTGCTTACATTTTGGGCCGCTGGATTGGTGATTTGGTGACTAATATCCTGACGGGAATTGGCTTTAATAATGTCTTTTCTTGGTTGGGAGCGCAGCCGAAGCAGCCGCTGTCAGTAACACAAAACCAGCTAGATACCGATGCAACGGTACTTCAGTCGGAACCACAAATTCCGGCTCGCACGCCTTCTGAGTTTGTGGGCATTGTGGTGCAGGTGGGTATTATCCTGTTTGCTGTGGTGGCTGCTACCGACGTGCTGCGAATTCCGGCATTGACGGCGATTGTCAGCGGTATTGTCGTGGTTGCAGGTAAGGTACTGTCTGGTGTGATCGTATTTGCGATCGGCTTGTATTTGGCAAATCTAGCGTTTAGTTTGATTGCCAGTTCTGGAACTCGCCAAGCGCGGTTGTTGGGCCAAGCGGCTCGGATCGCGATTATTGCCTTTGTTTCGGCCTTGGCGCTGCAACAGATGGGCATTGGTAGCGATATTGTGAATTTAGCTTTCGGGCTGTTGCTAGGTGCGATCGCAGTTGGGATTGCTCTAGCTTTCGGTTTGGGCGGACGCGACATTGCATCCGAGCAAATTCGCGAATGGTTGGCGGCTTTTAAACAAGATAAAACGCCTCGTTCATAACTCTATAAAATGGCGTTTGTACTTGACAAACGCCATTTTTATATTCATTTGATAAAATGAAGTTGAGGATAACTGAGGAGAATTAAACTATGACAGTTTTAACTCAAATCGAACAAGAAGAAATAGAATATCCCAGCAGCGATGGAGAACCGATGGCTGAAAGTGACATCACGCGCGACTACATGACTTACGGCGTGGAAGCCCTGAAGTTGCACTTTCACAAGCGATGGGATGTCTACGTCTCAGCAAATTCTTTCGTTTATTATGAAGAAGGCAACAAATCAGCAGTAGTTGCTCCCGATATTTATGTAGTATTTGGAGTCAAAAAACGCCAAAGAGATAACTACAAAATCTGGAAAGAAGCAGGGATAGCCCCGCAGTTTGTCTTGGAAATAACATCGGAAACAACTCAAGATGTAGACCAAGAAACCAAACCGGAAACCTATCGAAGTTTGGGAGTAAAGGAATATTTTCAGTATGATCCGTCTGGGAATTATCTGAATCCGATACTGCAAGGAGTGCGTTTAGTCAACAACCGATATGAGTCGATTCCGGCCAATAATATCGCCTTCGATACGCTGTGGCTATACAGTGAAGTATTGGGACTGGAATTGCACATTATCTCTGGAGAATTGAGGTTGAGAAATCCTCAGACAGGAGAGTTTCTGAAGACTTACCAACAATCTGAAGAAGCACGGCTGGCGGAACATTCAGCACGGCTGGCGGAACATTCAGCACGGCTAGCCGAACAACAAGCACGACTGGCCGCCGAATCAGCTTTTCAACAATCGGAAAAAGGGCGATTGGCGGAACAACAAGCAAGGCTGGCGACTGAGTTAAGCTTGCGCGCAGTCGTTTCTCACCTGTTAAATTCTGGAACAAATTTAGAGCAAGTTGCAAAAATGATGAATTTATCGACATCGGAGGTGCAGCGATTAATAGGAGAAAATGAATAGATTTCTCCAATAATTATTTTACGGCAGGTGTTCCACCTGCCTTTTTTGTTTAATAGACCTCGACCATATTTCTTGTGGAACAGGCATCCTGCCTGTTACTGACGATCTCATTTTCGATATTGTTTAATAATATTATTCAGCAAACATCTGTACCAAACTATCTAAAACTGCTTTTTGTTCATCAGCGCTGATTTGACCGAGATATTTAACTAATCGATTTTTGTCAACAGTCCGAATTTGATCCAGGATGATTTGCCCATCTTTGCCTTGAAAATGACAAACTATGCGACTGGGATATAGTTTCCCCTTCGTAGTCATTGGAGCAATGATGACAGTGGCAATAGCCTTGTTCATCTCATCTGGTGAAATCACCAAACAAGGTCTAGTTTTGTGAATTTCACTGCCAACAGTAGGGTCAAGGTTAACTAAAAAAACATCAAAACGTTCGACTACCATTGCCACTCAAGCTCCTCCCACTCCGTATTGGTGACATCATCAAGAAGGACATCATCATGTTGCTCTGCCATTTTTGCGAATGCTTCCTCCCAGCCGGTACGCGGTTTTAAAGTTCCAGAAATGACGAACCAGTCGGCATCCTGTTTCTGGGTTCCAGAAATGATGAACCTGTCGGCACCCTGTTTCTGGGCTGCACGAATGACGATGCGATCGCCGTGAACTTCAATTTCTACTGCTCCGCTAATACCAATTTGCTCTAACAACGATCTGGAAATGCGAATGCCCTCGGAATTGTCAATTTTAACGATCAGGGTTTGAATAGATTTACTCATAGCTGAAGCCTGCATTTTTCCAAGTTTAACTATATTGTAAGCACAAATAGACTGTCAGTATTATTTGCATTTGATGAATCTTGCCATTTGCGTAGGCGAACTTACTTCTGACTACTAAGATTGCTGTTTTTCCACACCTCTCAAATCCAATTTTGCCCGCAACTCATCCTTAATCCGATTTAAAATAGAATCCTCATCCAAAGAAGACAAAATCTTGCTCACAACAGCCTTGGGCCCATCATCTCCCCAAGACGCACCGTTAGCCAAATAAGCCTTAGTAACTTGCCCGATTCCGTAGCAAGAAACTCCACCGATCGCAGCTTGCGTCGCCGCTACAGACAAATACGGGCCCAAAGCCAAACCACCCGTCGCCGGTGTCGCCAAACCCAACAAGCCTTTCAAGGAACTCAAACCAAAATTCGCCACCAATTCCCCAGCCGTAATTCCCCCCATACTAATTGCAATTTTTTGTAGCAATTGCACGGCGCCCGCTTCCGTCATCGCAATCCCGTAAACTTTAGATAGAGTTAAGATCATCACCACATCAATTACCGCACCGCTGAGGATATCAATGACTGTAATTGGATTAAGTGCGATCGCCACCGCTTTCGTCATTACCCCATTCCAGATAATCCGATTAGCCGCGTTATCTCGAATTTCCATTTTGCGCTGCACCAACTGCTCGTTAATATCCCCCGTACAGAGCATGGTATTCAGCGCCACCAAAGACTTACCTTCCCTATCTAAAATCTCCAAAATTTTCAGCTTCAAATCCTCAACTTGTGGCAAACCGCGAGTCATTTTCATGCCCATAGTTCCATCGGGGCGGCGCACCGCACTCGCCGTTAAAGGTGATGCTGCGGACATCACAATTTCATCGGGAGATAACAATTCTCGCACGCGATCGTCCCGAATTTTGTGATAAATTGCCAATCTGTCTGCATCGGGATATTGGTCAATTTTATTAAACACTAATAACATCGGTTTTCCGGCTTCCCGCAATTGCGAAAGTGCTTCGTATTCCACCTTTGTAATGTCGCCAGCTACCACAAACAAAATCAAATCTGCTTGTTTAGCAACGCGGCGGGCCAGAATTTCGCGAGTTTCGCCGTCAACTTCATCTATTCCTGGAGTATCGATGAGTTCAACTTGCGACAAACGGTAAATAATCGGCGAAAAGCGATCGCCCAAATTATCATCAATCCCCTCACCGACATCCCACTCTCCAATAGTTGTAGTGCGAGTCACCCCATGCGTCGGGCCAGTTTCAAACACATTTTGACCCAACAGCGCGTTCAAAACCGAAGATTTACCCCTTCCCACCATGCCAAACACAGCAATTTGGACGCAAGCGCGCTCTAGCTTGTCGAGCATTTTCTGCAACCCGCCAATTTCCGGCTCCAGTCCAGTTCGCTCTTGGGGAGTCAAGTCCAGGTTTTCGACGATATCTCGCAAAGCATCTTTAGCGTGGCGCAGGTTGAGTTCTGCCTGAATGTCTGAGAAGCTTAGAATTGTATTGTCTAATTCGCGATCGACATTGGAGAAATCGGAGTCTTCAGTCATTGTTCCCTGATATTATAGTTTTGTTTTATTTAAAATTTCAGCCAATACAATGCTATTCTAGCTTTTTATGTCTGCTTTGTACAGGTCAGTTTTAACTCACATTTTGCACTATTGTCAGCAACAGGCAAGATGCCTGTTCCACAAAGAGTGAATTTCTTGTGGAACAGGCATCTTGCCTGTTCATAAACAGCTTATTGAGAATGGTGCAATATCTCATTTTTAACTGACATCTTGCACCATTCTCAGCAACAGGCAAGATACCTGTTCCACAAAGAGTGAATTTCTTGTGGAACAGGCATCTTGCCTGTTCGTATAAACCTCAAATCAAGTAATATAAATCTAATGACTAAACTTATCGAAATAGCCAGTTATCCATTCTTTCTGCGAATCCCAATTTTTCTTGTAGCTTTATTGTCAATCTGGCTACCATTCGCGGTGCCAATTTACTTGTTAGTTAAAGATAGTAACCTCGCAACTATTCTAACTATGGCGCTGTTGTTTACAGAGTTTTTGTTCTTGGTGCGACTGTGGGGAAAACAGGTTTATGGAGAAAACCAAGTGCTGAAAAGCTATGGTTTGATAAATAGCAGACAGAATGGTTTCGAGTTTTTGATCGGATTGGCGATCGGGCTTTTGCTCACTTTCAGCTTATTTGCGGTGCAAGGGCTGTTCGGTTTCGTCTCATGGCAAAATTCAGATAATTTGCCGAGAATCATTGCAGAAGGGCTGCTGAGTGCTTTAGGAGTGGGTTTTGCGGAGGAGTTGGTATTCCGTGGTTGGTTGCTGGAGGAGTTGGAACGAGATTACAGCGATCGAATATCTCTGTGGGCGAATAGCCTGTTGTTTGCCCTATCGCATTTTATCAAACCTGTGGCAGTAATGTTACGGAGTTGGCCGCAGTTTCCAGGGTTGTTGCTGCTGGGTTTGATATTGGTTGGGGGAAAAAGATCGCGCCAAAATCGTCTGGGTTTGCCGATCGGCTTTCATGCAGGTTTAGTCTGGGGATATTACATTATTAACATAGGAAAGTTAGTCCGATATTCGGGTTCTGTACCGGATTGGGTGACTGGAGTTAATGGGAATCCGCTAGCAGGCGCGATCGGGCTATTGTTTTTAAGTATATTGGCTGTGGGAATACGGCAAATGTCCCAACGTTAGATACCAAGGCTTTCAGGCTTAAGTTGACACCAATGGGCACGGCGCCGTCTCCATATTTGCTCCCACCCAAGAAACCGGGTTTTTTCCGAGATTCAAGGCTAGCGACGAATATTCTCGCAAAAACCCGGTTTCTGATTGACTGACTACGCCCAAAAAACCGGGTTTTTTACCACATCTGCGGGTGAAAATCAAAGATTTTCGCAAAAACCCGGTTTCTGATTCCCCCACTAAACCAGATTGCCAGCATTCAACTCACCGAGGCGCTTCAAAATACTCAGTACGCTGTACAAATCATTCCCCGGATTGAAAAGGTAAAACTTCCGAGAAAAAGCATACTGCGCTGTTTCTCGCTTAACTAACTTGACAAATAGAAAATCTGCCCCATTCATTAACAATCCGTAAGTAGGTCGATCGCTATTCAGATGAGCTAACATATAAGCCAGCAACTGCGGAATCCCTACCTCCAAAGAAAACGCCGCTTTTTTAGATTCGATTACCACTACCCAAAACTCCTGAAACAAAGCTAAAACATCCAACTGTCCCCTGACAATCATTCCCTCATCCTCGTCAACAATTTCTACAGACTTTTCTGAAGTAACATGAAAAGGAGCAAGATAAAAATTAGCTAAGTCTAAAAAGGGAGATAGCACTACCATTTTGACTGTATTTTCGAGAAGTGGGGGACGTTTGAGCAAATTCCTGTAACTTGCCTTCACTCTGTCCAGCCGCTGTTTTTCAGCCTCACTGATTTGTGGCAAATCATCTTGCCACTCGCGAAAGAATTGGTCATCTTCAATCCACTCAATTTTGAAGTTGGTTTCCAAATCGTTCAGCGCCACATTTCGAGCTTGAATTGTAAGTACCATAAATTTAATTAATTTATCTAAATTTGCTCTTAATTTATGATAACAAGAGAGGGCGGGTTTATGATATTGTAAATTATGGGCAATTATTGGCAGGTTTACCCGCCCCTACACAATTTAACGTCATACAATACCGATACAAACGGCAATGTCACGGGTAGGGAAACGGCATTGCCGTGTCCTCCTCAGTCCCAGCACCGGACACGGCAGTGCCGTTTCCCTACGGAATGACAGAATTTTATAACGAGCAACGGATACGGCAGTGCCGTTTCCCACGGAATGACAGAATTTTGTAACAAGTTGTAAAGTATAATTAAACCGAAGCGAACACAGAGGCCAAGTAGTATCAAATGCGAGTTGCGATCGCCGGAGCAGGCTTAGCAGGACTTTCCTGCGCTAAATATCTTACCGACGCGGGCCACACCCCGATCGTCCTCGAAAGTCGGGATGTACTCGGCGGCAAAGTAGCCGCCTGGAAAGATGCAGACGGCGACTGGTACGAAACCGGCCTCCACATCTTCTTCGGCGCATACCCGAATATGCTCCAACTCTTCAAAGAACTTGACATTGAAGACAGGCTGCAATGGAAAGAACATTCCATGATTTTCAATCAGCCAGAAACTCCCGGAACTTATTCTCGGTTTGACTTTCCCGACATTCCGGCTCCGTTGAATGGCCTTGTGGCTATCCTGAGAAACAACGATATGCTCACTTGGGCCGAAAAAATCAGTTTCGGCATCGGTTTGATTCCGGCGATACTTCAAGGCCAGAAATACGTCGAAGAAATGGACAAATACTCTTTTTCCGACTGGCTGAAAAAGCAAAATGTCCCCCCCAGAGTCGAGAAAGAAGTGTTCATCGCCATGTCTAAGGCGCTTAACTTCATTGATCCTCACGAAATATCTGCAACCATCCTGCTGACAGCCCTCAACCGCTTCTTGCAAGAGAAAAAAGGCTCGAAAATGGCTTTTTTAGACGGCTCCCCCACAGAGAGGTTGTGTCAGCCGATGGTAGACTACATAACTGAGCGCGGTGGCGAAGTCCGGCTGAATGCACCCATTGGGGAGTTTTTGCTCAACGATGACAATACGGTGCGCGGCTTCCAGATTCGCGGGGTAAAAGGGGCAGATTCAGAAATTCTGACAGCCGATATTTACGTTTCGGCGATGCCGGTTGACCCGCTGAAGCTGATGATGCCCCAAGCTTGGGGCAAAATGGACTATTTCAAACAGCTCGAAGGTTTGGAGGGAGTACCCGTAATCAATGTACACTTGTGGTTCGATCGCAAATTAACTGACATTGACCACTTGCTGTTCTCGCGATCGCCCCTGTTGAGCGTCTACGCCGACATGAGCAACACCTGCCGCGAATACGCCAACCCAGACAAATCAATGCTGGAACTGGTACTCGCACCGGCCAAAGACTGGATAGGAAAATCCGACGAAGATATCGTGGCCGCCACAATGGTCGAGTTAGAAAAACTCTTTCCCGATCAAATCCCAGAACCCGCCAAAGTGCTGAAATATCACGTAGTCAAAACCCCTCGTTCCGTCTACAAAGCCACTCCCGGACGCCAGGAGTGCCGTCCCTCACAAACAACTCCGATTAGCAATTTCTACCTAACGGGGGATTATACGATGCAGCGTTATCTGGCGAGTATGGAAGGTGCCGTGCTTTCTGGTAAGCTAACAGCGCAGGCTATTTCAACGCCCAATAAAATGAAAAATTAAGAATTTTTCATAAAAACGTAAAAGAATCTCCCGTTTTCTAGACGGGGGAAAATCAGTTCTAATCTTTAAATTTCTTATTCTCGGATGCTGCAACTGTCAAAACTCCAGTGCATGAGAACTCTGGCTTCTTTGGATGAATCCTACGAACTCTGTCGCCAAGTCACAGCGAGTTATGCCAAAAATTTTTATTTAGGCACTCAACTCATGCCCGAAGCTAAGCGTCGGGCTATCTGGGCGATTTACGTCTGGTGCCGCCGCACCGACGAACTCGTAGACGGGCCTGGTTCTGAGGCCACGACCCCTGAAACCCTAAATTTGTGGGAAAAACGCCTAGAATCGGTGTTTGCGGGCCACCCCCACGACGATTATGACGTGGCTTTGGTGGATACTTTGTCTCGTTTTCCGATCGACATTCAACCGTTTCGAGAGATGATTGCAGGTCAGCAAATGGACTTGTACCGCAGTCGCTACGAAACTTTTGAAGAGCTCAATCTTTATTGTTATCGGGTAGCGGGTACTGTCGGGATGATGTCGATGTCTGTGATGGGTGTGGATGAATCGAGTCCCGCTACTAACTGGAATTGGCACTGGTGTAATCAAATTCCCAAAGAAGAGGCCATATCCCTCGGTATCGCCAAACAGTTAACTAACATTCTGCGCGATGTCGGAGAAGATGCCCGTCGTGGGCGCATCTATATTCCGTTAGAAGACTTAGCGTTGTTTAACTATACCGAAGAAGATTTATTCAACGGTGTGATTGACAATCGCTGGCGGGAATTGATGCGCTTCCAAATTCAGCGAGCTCGCAAACTATATACTAGCGCCGAACCGGGAATCAAAGTGCTCAGTCCCGATATCCGCTGGACTGTCTGGGCTGCTACGATGCTCTATAGCAGGATCTTAAATGCGATCGAACGGAATAACTACGATGTGTTCCAGAAACGGGCCTACGTTACCAATTTTCAGAAGTTGCAGTGTCTCCCCGCCGCTTGGATCAAGTCAAAAGTGCTTTAGCAGAATGATATTGCTTCTATCTTAGTCCGCGTAGGCGGACTTTGTTTGTGTAGCCCCAATTCCTAAGCTGTGTGGCATCTAGATTGCTTATGGTATTAGAGTGGATCAAAGTAACGAGGCTAGTAGGGTGCGTCAGCCTTGTACGGGCGAATGGCAAGAGAGCCCCTACTGAAACGGAAAACCTTGTACGGGCTCTCTTGCCATTCGCCCCCTTGTACGGGCGAATGGCAAGAGAGCCCCTACGCACCCTGCGCCCCTAAGTTTAAATGCCGAACAGCTTATTAGAGTGGATCAAAGTGAATCATCAATTATCCACGGGATTCATTATTCAATAACATAAACTAAAAATTAATGCACAAAATAGCCGCAACACCGGGAGGCTGGAATCCCCAAGCAGAAGGAGTAATATTCATCCAACAAACCCCCGCACCAATAGTCTTTATTAGTGCGGCTGATACAGATATTCAAACTCTCGCAGCGGCTGCATCAAAACTGCCAGCAGAATTCCCCAAACTCCGCGCCGTGAATCTCTTGCAATTGCAGCAACAATTAACCATTGATACCTACGCCGAGGAAATTCTAGAACACGCCGAAGTAATAATTATCAGGCTGTTGGGAGGTCGTTCTTATTGGTCTTACGGCTTGGAAACTCTACGCGAAACGGTGGAGAAAACTCAAGCTAAACTGATTGTAATGCCCGGTGATGATAGTCCCGATCCAGATTTAATTAGTCATTCAAATGTATCGCTGTCAGCAGTCAATCAACTGTGGCGCTATTTCACAGAAGGTGGAGTCCAAAACTTTGTTCATGCCCTAGAGTTTGCGGCTGATACTTGTCTCAAAACTGCTTACAATCCACCCTTACCTCAAACGGTTTCTCGCGTCGGAATTTATGAATGGGGAGGAAATGCGAGGGCTGCTTTTGGAACTTTACCACCAGATTTCGATCCCCCTAAATCCCCCTTAAAAAGGGGGACTTTGATGCCCAATTCAGATCCCCCTAAATCCCCCTTAAAAAGGGGGACTTTGACAAATTCTTGCTCCCCCCTTATTAAGGGGGGCTGGGGGGGATCTCCGGGTTTACCAGCAGATTCAGATCCCCCTAAATCCCCCTTAAAAAGGGGGACTTTGACAAATTCTTGCTC
>NZ_NXIB02000070.1 GCF_002412335.2 Tychonema bourrellyi FEM_GT703 | reverse complement strand
GACTTAGGTAAAAGCGAGAGATACCAAGGGTTTCAGGCTTAAGTTGACACCAATGGGCACTGCCGTGTCCTCTATATCATTCCAATGCAATCGGAAACTCTTAATTGAATATTCAACATTAAAACCCGATGTCCCTAACCGAACAAATCCTCTCTCAACTACCTGGAGATGCCCTTGGTAGCTTACGAAAGGTCGATCGCCTCTGGGAAAACCTCAAACAGAACACCGCACCTGTACCAGAAGCCGTCAAACACAGCCAACAACCCCTCGAAACCATCGATTTCGACATAGTTATCAGCGGCGCAACCCTCGGCATATTAATCGGTACAGCCTTAGCCGTGCGAGGTTGGCGAGTAGCCTTACTCGAACGCGGCACCCTGCGTGGGCGCGATCAAGAATGGAACATTTCTCGCCAAGAATTAGAAGCATTCGTAGAACTAAATTTGCTATCGGTTGCAGAGATAGAAAAAGCAGTTGCCACCGAATATAACCCAGCCCGGATCAGCTTTCCAGATACACCAGACATTTGGGTGCGCGACGTACTCAACATAGGAGTAGATCCAGTGTATCTCCTAGAAACCCTCAAACAGCGCTTTCTCCAAGCTGGAGGTAAATTATTTGAAAATACACCATTTAATACGGCAACAATTCACCCAAATGGAATTGTAATAGAATCTAAAAATACAAATTTAGAATCAGAATCAGAATCAGAATCAAATTCGTTTCAAACCAGATTATTACTAGATGCAATGGGACATTTTTCACCCATTGTGCGACAAGCAAGACAAGGCAAAAAACCTGATGCTGTGTGTTTAGTAGTCGGTAGTTGCGCCCAAGGATTTCCCAAGAATGACACGGGTGATATATTCGCATCATTCACGCCAATGCAAAATCAGTGCCAATATTTTTGGGAAGCATTTCCCGCACGAGATGGCCGCACAACTTACCTATTTACTTACTTAGATGCTGACACAGAAAGATTCAGTTTAGAAACATTATTTGAAGACTATTTGCGCTTGCTTCCCCAATATCAAAACGTCGAACTTAATCAGCTCAAATTTCAAAGAGCACTCTACGGATTCTTCCCTTGCTATCGCCAAAGTCCTCTCAAAACCCCTTGGAATCGGATTCTCCCAGTCGGAGATAGCAGTGGGAGTCAATCTCCCCTCAGTTTCGGAGGATTCGGCGCAATGGTGCGTCATCTCAAACGCTTGACTCTGGGAATTGATGAAGCTTTGAGAAGCGATAGTCTCAATCAAAATGCGATCGCGCTTTTGCAACCATATCAGCCAAATCTATCTGTCACCTGGTTGTTTCAGCGTTCCATGAGTGCTGCGATGAATCAGAAAATAGAGCCCAATCAAATTAATCAACTTTTGTCTGGTGTGTTTGAGGTAATGGAAGAGTTTGGAGAACCTGTACTCAAACCATTTCTTCAGGATATTGTGCTGTTTCCGGCTTTGTCAAAAACTCTGTTGAAAACGGCAATTAGTCATCCGGGATTGGTTATGAAAATCATTCCGCAGGTGGGAGTAGCTAATTTGTTAGATTGGATGGTTCATTATGTAAATTTAGGAATTTATACGGGATTACAGCCTTTTGGTAAAGCTCTTGAACCGCAGATAAAAAAGTTGTCACTGGAGCAGCAATATTATTTTCACCGATTAATTGAAGCGTGGGAATATGGCGCTGGAGGTGATTATTAAGTGATTAATTGTGGCACGGCATCTTGGTGGCACGGGCATCTTGCCCGTGGCTAATATATCAACAGGCAAGATGCCTGTTCCACAAGTTAATTATATATAAGTTGTGAGTGGCTAATAAATCAACAGGCAAGATGCCTGTTCCACAATACAATTGATTAATGTAACAAATAACTAATAACCAATAACAAAAACTATGTTTAATATTTTAGAACAAGCGCAAGTCGCTGCCGATCGCCAAAACTGGTCTGAACTTGTCCAATGCTTGCAACAATTGCCAATGAAGGGACATCAGCCTCTGGAAGCACAAAATTTAGAGAAGGCTGTCAGTTTAGCGATCGCAGTCTTAGAATACGGGGATTTTCAAGACCGATGGGATGTTGCGAAAATATTGCCGAATCTGGGAAATGGGGCGATCGCACCTTTAATTAATCTACTCGAAGACGAAGACGCAGACATAGAACAGCAGTGGTTTGCCGCCCGTATTCTCGGAAAGTTCGATCGCCCGGAAGTAATTGAAGCTTTAGCAAAATTAGTCAAAAATGCCGACGAAGAATTGAGTCAAATCGCAGCGGAAACCCTGGGGAATTTAGGCCCGACAGCAGTAGCATCCCTAGCAACTCTTTTATTACAAGCAGACTCCCGACTGTTTGCAACAGAAGCACTTGCTCAAATTCGGCGCAGTGAAACCATTGCACCGCTGTTGAGTGTAGTCACAGATTCTCAAGTTGGAGTGCGGTTTACTGCGATCGAGGCCCTTAGCAGTTGTCACGACTCCCGAATTCCCCCGGTATTGGTAGCAGCATTGAAAGACCCGGCCACAGCAGTCAGAAAAGAAGCAGTCCGAGCTCTGGGGGTTCGTGCGTACCTAGACGAAGAATTCGATTTAGTTAATTTGCTGAAACCTTTGTTGTGGGACATCCGTTTAGAGGTTTGTTCAGAAGCAGTAATTGCGATGGGAAGACTAAAAACCGATGCAGCAGCAGCTATTTTATTTGAATTATTGCGATCGGCAACAACTCCCATTCAATTACAAATCGAAACTATTCGCGCTTTAAGTTGGATGGAAACAGCAACTGCTTTAGAATACTTAGAAAAAGCATTAATTGCTTCTAATTATCATATACATCCCACTGTTTGTCAAGAGATTGTCACTGTTTTAGGGCGATGGTCAAAACCAGAATTAAAATCTGATGCTGCTAAGATTCTAATCAATTTTATCGAAAGCAATCATCCGGCTGTCGAGGATGCTGGAATCAAACAATCATTAGCTTTAGCTTTAGGTCAATTAGGAGATATGAGAGCCTTAGATGTCTTGATTCAACTCTTGGTAAATCCAGACAACAGTGTCAGACTGCACAGTTTATCAGCGCTGAAACAGCTAGGTGCTGGTGAGATGAGGCCGAAATTAGAAAGTTTATTGAAAGAAGATAATCTGGGATTGGGGTTGAGAGAGGGAATTGCGATCGCATTGCAAGAATGGTAGGAGAATTAATCTCAAATAGGATTGGTATAGCAATCCTAAATGAGTCGTAAAGATTTTTACCCCACCCCAACCCTCCCCTTACTAAGGGGAGGGGGTAAGAAGTTCACGAATCATATAGGATTGGTATAGCAATCCTAAATCATTAGCTGTATCAAAGTCTACTAAACTTGACTCGCAAATCGGTTAATGTCTCTATTACTCTTCAGTGACTGATACTGATGACGATCGCGCCAAATGTTAAATAGACTTAAAAATTCATGCGTTTAGAGCAGCTTCAAGCATTTCTTTCAGTTGCCCAAACCGGAAGCTTTCAGCAAGCAGCAGGGAAGTGTGGCGTCACTCAATCGACTATTAGCCGCCAAGTGCAGGGACTGGAAGCTGAACTCGGTTTGTCTCTGTTTCACCGCATGGCTCATGCCAAGCTGACTTTAGCTGGGGAACGCCTGTTGCCTCATGCTCGCAAAATCTGTCAGACTTGGCAAAATGCCACTCAGGAATTGGGAGACTTGCTTGCGGGTAAGCAGCCGGAACTTTGCATAGCGGCTATTCATTCGGTTTGTGCTGCTTATTTGCCGCCTGTACTTCAAAAATTTTGTCGAAATTATCCAGAGGTGCAGTTGCGGGTGACAGCCCTGGGGAGCGATCGAGCTTTGAAAGTCCTCAAAGACGGTTTGGTAGATGTAGCGGTGGTGATGAATAATCGCTATTTTACTCAAGGCCCCGAAATGTTGGTTGAGGTGCTTTACAATGAGCCGATCGAGGTGTTGATGGCGGCAAGTCATCCATTGGCTAAATACGATCGAGTACCAATGGCGGAATTGATTTGTTACCCGCAAGTGGTTTTTAAGGATGGCTACGGAATGCAGCGGATGGTACAAGATGAATTTGGACGTATGGGTGCTAAACTGCAAGCTGTTTTGGAGTTGAATACTCTGGATGCTTTTCGGGGGGTGGTGCGACAGGGAGAATTGATTGCTTTGTTGCCACATTCGGCTTTGTTGGAAGCGCGCGACGATCGCACTTTAGCAATTCGTCCGATCGATCACCAAAGACCAAATTCTAAGGTTTCTGCGATCAGTAGTGCGACAGCAGATCCGATTTGGACTCGCGAAGTCGTTTTGGTGACAACTCACGATCGAATGCAAATTCCGCCGATCGCCCATTTCTGCCAATTAGTACGCGAATTTGTGCCACCGCAATTTGATGTATTAAAAGTCGGAACAACCGGAAGTTAATTGGGGACTGTTGACTGTTCACTGTTGACTGTTCACTGTTCACTGTTCACTGTTCACTGTTGTTTTCCAATCACCAATCACAAATAACTAATAACAAATAACCAATAACAAGATTATGAGTAACGCTTTTAGAGAATTGCTACGAAAAATTGGCAGCGGTGTACACACAGGAGAAAACTTAACGCGCTCGGAATCAGCCGCAGCAACGCGGATGATGCTATTAGGAGAAGCAACACCAGCTCAAATTGGAGCTTTTATGATTTCCCACCGGATTAAGCGGCCGACGGGGGAAGAATTGGCCGGAATGCTCGATGCTTATGAAGAATTAGGGCCGAAACTCGCCTACCCAAACAGAGAAAAAGGCTTTGCAGTATCTAGCGTTGCGGTGTTTGGAGTTGCATACGACGGGCGATCGCGCACAGCCCCAGTGAGTCCTGTAACAGCTCTAATTTTAGCCACCGCAGGTGTCCCCACTGTCATGCACGGCGGCGATATCATGCCGACAAAAGAAGGCATTCCCCTCATTGAGATTTGGCGCGGTTTGGGTGTTGACTGGACAAAACTTACGATAGAAAAAGTTCAGCAAGTTTTTGACGACACTGGTTTGGGTTTTGTCTACATTCCCAAGCATTTTCCCCAAGCTGATAGTTTAGTTCCCTACCGACGAGAAATCGGCAAACGGCCACCTTTTTCGACAATGGAGTTGATGTGGTGTCCCTGTGATGGCGATGTTAACGTCATCTCCGGCTACGTCCACCCGCCGACAGAAGGTATGTTTATCAAGACTTTTGAATTGCGAGGAATCAATAATTATACCACAATCAAAGGACTGGAAGGAAGTTGTGATTTGCCGCGCGATCGCACTGCGATTATCGGTATTGCCAAGCCGGATGCTGAGTTTGAGCGAGTGCTTTTGAATCACGGAGATTATGGTTTTAGCAACACAAATCCTGCCTTTGAATCCACCTCTGAGTTATTAAAACAAATGCAGGAAGTGTTACAGGGAAAACCATCGGAATTGATGCAGTCGGCTATCTGGAACGGCGGATTTTATCTATGGCGCTGTGGAATTTGTTCGGACATAAATTCTGGTTTTATCAAGGCAGAAGTTTTGTTGACTAGCGGTCAAGTTGTTCAAAAACTTGAGGAAGTTAGCAATTTTGTAAATAGTTGAAGGTTGACAATAACTAATAACTATGTTTTATTCTGTAGGTTGGGTTGAACGATAGTGAAACCCAACACCCAAATCAATAACTAATGACTATGTTTTTATGGTGTAGTTTTTATTCTGTAGGTTGGTTTTATTCTGTAGGTTGGGTTGAACGATAGTGAAACCCAACACCCAAATCAATAAGTGTTGGGTTTCGTTCCTCAACCCAACCTACACTAATGATTAATGACTAATGACTAATGATAAAATTTCTGTAATTGTGCTTGCCGGTGGCAAGAGTTCTCGGATGGGTAGGGATAAAGCTCTATTGGAAATTGAGGGTAAATCTCTATTGCTGCGATCGTGCGAAGTTGCTACGAATTTAACCTCAGAAGTTTATGTTTTGACTGCTTGGCCCGATCGCTATCGATCGACTTTCAGCAAAAAATGTCAATTTATGGTAGAATACAATCCCGGCGCCGGGCCTTTGATCGCCTTAACTCAGGGATTGACTCAAATTACTACAGAGTGGATTTTACTCCTAGCTTGCGATTTACCCTTGTTGGATGCCCAGATAATTCAGCATTGGGCCAGTCACTTAACAGCAGTACCGCCATCTACTTTAGCAGTTGTCCCTTATCAAAATTCGCGCTGGGAACCTCTGTGCGGATTCTACCGCCAGCAATCTCTGTCAAGTTTGCAAAGTTTTATTGAGCATGGCGGGCGATCGTTTCAAGTATGGTTGAATCAAATTGCAGTAGTACCTCTGTCTGTAGGGGAACGAGAAGCAGTAATGTTGTCAAATTGTAATACACTAGAAGAGTTTGAGCAATTAAACAAATTGGGAATGGGGAATTGGGAATCGGGCATTGGGCATGGGGTATAGGGCATAGGGAATTGGGCATAGGGAATTGGGCATAGGGCATAGGGCATAGGGCATAGGGCATAGGGCATAGGGCATTGGGCATTGGGCATTGGGCATAGGGCATGGAGTTAACAAATAACAAATAACAAATAACAACTAACAACTAACAACTAACAACTAACAACTAACAACTAAATGAACTTAGAAAACTGGTTACTCGATCGCGATATCACATTTCTCAACCACGGCTCTTTCGGGGCTTGTCCAATTCCCGTACTGGAAGCACAAACAAGTTTTCGAGAACAGTTAGAAAGAGAACCTTTGCGCTTTTTGATGCGCGAATTTGAGCCGCTGTTAGATCATGCTAGAAATGAATTAGCAGCTTTTATTGGTACCAGTGGCGATGAGTTGGCATTTGTGCCGAATGCGACGACGGGAGTAAATGCAGTTTTGCGATCGCTCTCTTTTAATCCGGGCGACGAATTGCTAACTACAAATCAAGAATACAACGCTTGCCGCAATACACTAGACTTTGTGGCTAGTCGCACAGGCGCTAACGTAATAGTAGCTGAAGTACCGTTTCCCATTGAATCGCCTGAACAAGTTGTCGAAGCAGTAATCAAGTGCGTTTCACCACAAACAAAATTAGTATTATTAGACCATATTGTCAGTCAAACAGGTTTAATCTTTCCCATCAAACAGCTAGTGAACGAATTAGCCCAAAGAGGTGTCGATGTCTTGGTAGACGGATCTCACGCACCAGGAATGATCGCGCTGAATTTGGAGGAAATTGGCGCTGCTTACTACACTGGAAATTGTCACAAGTGGCTGTGCGCGCCAAAAGGTGCTGGCTTTTTGTACGTGCGGCGCGACAAGCAAGATGCTATTCGGCCAACAACTATCAGTCACGGTGCAAATTCCCCGCGCACTGATAAATCGCGCTTTCAGTTAGAATTTGACTGGATGGGAACTGTCGATCCAAGTGCTTATTTATGTGTCCCTGTTGCGATCGACTTCATGGGTTCTTTGTTGGAGGGCGGATGGCCGGAATTGATGGCAAAAAATCATGCTTTGGCTTTAGCTGGAAGACAAATATTGCTGGACAAATTAGATTTACCCCAGCCTTGTCCTGACGAAATGGTAGGTTCGATGGCGGTGATACAACTCAAAGATGCGAAATTTGATGCAGTTGAAATGTCAGGAATTGCACCTTTACAAGAGGCTTTGTGGGAGATTTTCAAAATTGAGGTACCAGTGATTCCTTGGCCGGATGCAAATCAGCAGTTGGTGAGGATTTCGGCTCAGTTTTATAATAGTTTGCCGCAATATGAATATTTGGCTAAGGCATTGGTTGAGTTAACAAGTTTGTCGTGATGACTAAAGTCATCATCATTATTTACTCAAAGAAAGGTTGCTGATACCCCCTGCATTATATTTTAAGAAAATTTTGCATAAATAGCTAAAATAAAATTAATGCTTAAAAAACCTACTCCTAATACAAGGATCACAAAGATTGTGATACTGAAAATAGATTTGAGCCGATCGCCAATTCCGGGTTTTTCTGAGTTCATTGGTCATTCGATTTGAGATTTTGGATTTTGGATTTTCGATTGACCCCACGGATAAATTCGGGGGCTTGAAGATTTTAGATTTTGGGTTTTGGATTGATTCCACCGATAAATCTGGGGGCTTGTACCACCTTTGAACTTATTGGTCAATTATTACCATAAATTTGGGACTGTAATTGATATTCAGTAGGAGTTGCGCGCAAAATCCTGTAAAATAGGAGCGCGTTGGGGCGATCGCCACAAACCGCTAAATACACTAGACACATCATAATACGCCAGCCCTCTTGAACTGACTCACTCAGCTAAAAACATCAGAGTGGCACGCAATAATGTAAAAAATATAAGTTAAAAAAGAGAAAAATCGATGCTCAACCAAATCTCGCAACCTTATCAACAACGGGAAAATACTATGACCCAAAGAGTTCTGCGGCAGTCAAACCCCTCAGTGTCTAAGCACTTGAGGCAAACTGTTCCTCAAAGACACTGGCTGGAGTTGGCAGAGTACGCCTCCCTCGCAGCCTCTGGTGTCGGTTCCCTAGCCGTGGCGCTGTCTGGTCAAGCTTTTTATGGGGTGGCTCCCCTAACTTTAGCTTTGTCGCTGAATGTTGCTAACCGTTATCGATTCGAGCAACAAGTCCGCGTTTATCAAAACTCCGAAATTGCTGAAGTCCAAAAGTCTGTTAACAAAATTGAGAAAACCGCGGCGACGGTAATTCTCAAAGTCCGTAAGCAGTTGTCAACAGATATTGAAGCACTTCGACAGCAAATGGCTGCACTACCACGCCCAGAAAGCTTTGAGGATTCTATTGATGTTGAGGAGCAGTTGCTGAGCTTGGGCCAGTCGGTAGCTTCTTTGCAAGAAATCGTGGCATCGGCTGTGATTGATGTCCGCCAGCAAGTGAGCCAACAATTGCTACATTTATCCGTGGGAGAACCGACAAACCTCGAAGCAATTGAAGAGGCGATTGAAGAACTGCAAAGCGCGACTCAACTATTGGGAGAAACTTCCATCACCCAAGATGACTGGGAAGGGGTAAATACTCGATTTTTGGAAATCCAGAAAGTAATTGCCAATCTCCAAAGCCAACTGCAAGCTCAAGCACAACAATCGGGTGATTTGTCTAGCTTCAAGGCTCAAATCGATAATTTGGAACACGAACATGAAGAAGTTGTCAAACCCCACCTCCAGCGCTTAATCACCGTGGTGAAACAGTTGCAGAACACATAGAAAAGTGGGTATTAGCTCTGTCTAACACTCCTTTTTTTTGATAATTGTGTTAAACAATTAAAAGCTGATCTATCTAGTTCAACTTTTTTTAACCTGCTACAAGATAATCCAATGACTGCAACTGTCACAATCACTCAGAATCCGTTACTAATTGGCAAAGGATTGCCTCCTTTTGAAGCGATCGCACCAGAACACATTGTCCCTGCGATCGCCCACCTGCTGACCGAACTAGAAGCAGAACTCGCTACCTTAGAAGTCTCTGTCCAGCCAACTTGGAGTGGCTTAGTAGAACCTCTACAGGAACTCGGAGACCGTTTAAATTGGACTTGGGGCATTATCGGACATTTGATGGGAGTGAAAAATAGCCCGGAATTGCGATCGGCTCACGAAACTGTACAGCCCCAAGTAGTACAATTTGGGAGCAAGCTCAGTCAAAGTAAACCGCTTTATCAAGCTTTTAAAGCACTGCGGGCTAGCGAAAATTGGGACAGCTTAGATTCGGCTCAACAGCGAATTGTAGAAGCAGCTCTCCGAGATGCCGAACTCTCTGGTGTCGGTTTAGAAGGCGAGGAAAAAGAGCGGTTTAATGCCATTCAATTAGAATTAGCAGAAGCTACTACCCTATTTTCTAATCATGTTCTAGACGCAACCAAAGCCTTTAGTCTCACGCTGACAAACAAAGATGAAATTGATGGTTTACCGCCCAGTTTGTTGAGTTTAGCCGCCCAAGTTGCTCGCAGTGCAGGTGCTGAAAATGCCGATGCCCAAAACGGCCCTTGGCGCATTACTTTAGACTTCCCCAGTTACGCCCCTTTCATGCAGCACAGCACCCGCAGTGACTTGCGCGAAAAATTGTACAAAGCTTTTATTAGCCGTGCTTCTAGCGGAGAATTGAATAACTGGCCATTGACCGATCGCATTTTGGCACTACGCCAGGAACAAGCTGCTTTACTAGGTTTCAGCAGTTATGCAGACTTGAGTTTGGCTAGCAAAATGGCTCCAAACGTTGCAGCAGTCGAAGCTTTATTAGAAGAATTGCGCCTTGCTAGTTACAGTGCAGCAGTCAAAGATTTAGCAGAATTGAAGGCTTTTGCTGCTGAAAAAGGTGCTGCGGAAGCTGGAGATTTGAAGCACTGGGATATTGGTTTTTGGTCGGAACGGCAACGGGAAGAAAAGTTTGCTTTTAGTGCGGAAGAATTGCGTCCTTATTTTGCTTTGCCGCAGGTGTTGGAGGGTTTATTTGGATTGGTCAAACGGCTGTTCGGTGTGACAGTAATTGCTGCCGATGGTCAAGCTCCTTTGTGGCACGAAGATGTGCGCTATTTCCAAATCAATGATGAGTCAGGAAATGCGATCGCTTATTTCTATTTAGATGCGTATAGTCGCCCTGAAGAAAAGCGCGGCGGTGCTTGGATGAGTGAGTGTGTGGTGCGGGCTAAATTTGTGGAAGCGGGAGTCACTAAGACGCGCTTACCTGTGGCATATTTAACGTGCAACCAAAGTCCGCCTGTTGATGGTAAACCGAGTTTAATGACTTTCTTGGAAGTAGAAACTTTGTTCCACGAATTCGGTCATGGTTTGCAGCATATGTTGACAAATGTGGATTATGCTGGAGCATCTGGTATCAATAATGTTGAGTGGGATGCTGTGGAATTGCCCAGTCAATTTATGGAGAATTGGTGTTACGATCGCGCTACGTTGTTCGGGATGGCAAAGCATTATGAAACTGGGGAAACTTTGCCAGAACACTATTACCAAAAGTTGTTAGCATCGCGCCATTACATGAGCGGAAGTGTCATGCTTAGACAAGTGCATTTTAGCAGAGTTGACATCGAATTGCACCACAACTACCAGTCCGGTGGTAGCGAAACTGTGGCTGATGTCCGCAACCGCATTGCTGAAACTACTACTGTTTTGCCTCCTCTGGCAGAAGACGCATTTTTGTGCGCTTTCGGACACATTTTTGCGGGTGGTTATGCGGCTGGTTATTACAGTTATAAATGGGCGGAAGTGCTGAGTGCTGATGCTTTTGCTGCGTTTGAGGAAGCGGGTTTGGAGGATGAAAGGGCGATCGCATCTACAGGTCAGCTTTTCCGCGATACAGTATTAGGATTGGGCGGCAGTTTGCATCCGATGGAAGTGTTTAAAACTTTCCGGGGACGGGAACCGAGCACTAAAGCTTTGTTGAAACATAGCGGCTTATAGGGAATTGGCAATTGGGAATTGGGCATCGGGAATTGGGCATCGGGAATTGGGAATTGGGAATTGGGAATTGGGAATTGGGCATCGGGAATTGGGAATTGGGAATTGGGCATCGGGAGGGTAGGGACACGGCAGTGCCCATAGGTGTCAACTTAAGCCTGAAAGCCCTGAGAAATCTGGTTTTTACCTGAGTCTAGATCCCCCTAAATCCCCCTTAAGAAGGGGGACTTTGATCGGACTCCTGTCCCCCCCTTCTTAAGGGGGGTTAGGGGGGATCTGGCCTTAATAGTCAAACAGTAGTCTCTGACTGGGTTTGACGTTAAGTTGACAGCAATGGGCAGTGCCGTGTCCTGATTATTGAGTGTCCTCTAAGTAAATCCACCTAATTAAACGTAAGATACAGATGGCAATAAAGCTTGCTATNTCCTTCTTCCTTCTTCCTTCTACTTACTTAAAGTTTGTCATTCACATACATTAAGATTTTCATGGATATTCAATTAATTAATATCGGTTTTGGTAATATTGTGTCTGCCAATCGAGTTATTGCCATTGTCAGTCCAGAGTCAGCGCCAATTAAACGGATTATTACTGATGCGCGGGAGCGAGGACAACTGGTGGATGCTACTTATGGGCGGCGCACGAGGGCGGTAATTATTACTGATTCAAGTCATGTTATTCTCTCGGCGATTCAGCCAGAAACGGTGGCTAATCGTTTTGTGGTGAGCAAAGATGGCCAAAATCGGGATGATTGAGCTTGTCTAGTTGCAATTTGAGCACCTACAGTCTAGACTAAGTGACAACTTAAATTGTTACAAGTTTCTATTCTTAAGATGAAATCAGGGAAATTAATTGTTCTGACGGGGCCTAGCGGTGTAGGGAAAGGTACTTTAGTTCGATCGCTCCTCACGCGCCATCCCGAATTACATCTCTCTGTATCGGTGACAACTCGATCGCCCCGTGAAGGAGAAATTGAAGGACAACATTACTATTTTGTCGATCGCAGTCGCTTTGAACAAATGCTTGAGGCTGAGGAATTGGCCGAATGGGCTGAGTTTGCGGGTAATTTGTACGGTACTCCCTATTTTGCTCTCCAGCAAGGTATAGAAGAGGGAGAGTTTATATTGCTCGAAATTGAACTTGAAGGCGCTAGACAAATTAGAAATAAATTTCCAGAGGCGGTGCGAATTTTTATTTTACCTCCTTCTTGGGAAGAGTTGGAACGCCGTTTGCGGAGTCGAGGTTTGGATTCCGAAAGTGCGATCGCCCGTCGGTTACTGCGGGCTAAGGCAGAAATTGAAGCAGCAGGAGAATTTGATTTTCAAGTTATCAATGATGATTTGGAAGTTGCTTTAACAGGATTGGAATCTGTTTTGTTTGTTAACTGTTAACTGTTAGTTGATGCCGTTGGTGAAGGCAACTTGAGAGATTTGGGGGCTAAAAACGGGCGGGCGGGCTAGTTCCCAGTCAGGTGGAATGATGCCGCTGTATTTAAGGGTTGGTAGTCGGTTCTTGTCTGAAAACAATTGCTCTTTTATAGAAAAAGGTCTAAAATATTTTTATGCCAGCCAAGGATGTTTTTCACCAGATTGTTATATCTGCTTTAAAAAAAGACGGATGGACAATTATTAACGATCCACTATTTTTGAAACTCAGTCGGCAAACCGAATTTTTTATCGATTTGGCAGCCGACAAATTATTAATAGTAGAACGACAAAAAAATCAAATAGCTGTCGAGATAAAAAGTTTTATCGGACGCTCAACAATTGCAGAGTTTCACATGGCAGTGGGTCAGTATCTTAACTATCGGTTAGCCTTGCAAAAAGTCGGTTCCGCAAGAGTTTTATATTTGGCAGTCCCCCAAGATACCTATAGAGAATTTTTTGCAGATTCGTTTGTTGAAGAAGCAGTAGAACAACATCAGCTCAAACTGATTGTCTTTAATCCAAAACAAGAGGAGATTGTTTTATGGAAACACTAAATTATCGGGATTTAGTTAAACAACTACTAACCCAATATTTGAGCTATCAAAGTAGTGAAGACTCTATTGAAATGGAGGCGATATTCGATGAAGAACGGGGTCGCTATTTATTACTGCACATAGGTTGGCAGGATGAGGAACGGATTCACGGATGTCCGATTCACATCGATATTAAAGATGACAAAATCTGGGTTCAACGAGATTTTACAGAAGCAGGATTAGCGGAAAAGTTGGTAGAACTAGGAGTTCCTAAAAACGATATTGTTTTGGCTTTTCGCTCTCCTTTTGTGCGACAGTTTACAGGTTTTGCTGTTGTTTAGGGAGATGAATAAAGTTGGCGATATCGATATTTTTATGCAAGATGGTTGGCGCGGGATCGCTAAGTGTTTTACTCTGCCTTCTTCCCAATTCCCAATTCTATAACCATTTTTCAGTTCGGGCTAAGATTTCTGCACTTTGTTTGATAGCAACACAAGTTGCTAAATTCAATTCCAGAATGTTTGACGCAGGCGATAATCTCCTGATTGGTTCTATTTCGCGGGCTGAACAACCCAACATTTCCATATAAGCTAGAGTCCATCCAATCGCTGCAATGTCAGTGATATTCCCAACACCTTCACAAAGGTGACAGTTAATGTCGCCTTGAGGGCCGCACTCAGGACAAACCCAATTAATGATGGATAAATCGGAGGAATTTGTGTGAGTATGGGATGCGCTTTTTAGGGCTTTAATGTGATTTTGAACTACTTGATCAAAACTTCCAGCTTGCTTGAGATAGTGAATGGATTTGCTGTGCCGCACCGGATGTAATACGGGGTGTCTGGGCGCAACAACGGATGTTATTTGGTCTTCAATTGTATGCCGAGATTCCCCTAGATTCGCCGTCATTTGAATACTGTAATCCTTGAACTCTGGACGATTCTCCGTCTGCGGAGAGTCTGTCGAGGGGAAGGAGGAGTCGAGATTGGGATTGGTGAAAGATGGTTGAATGCGATCGCCCAAACCTTGCATTGAGAGGTGATGTTCGATCGCCAGAGACCAGGTTCTTCTGTGTCGAATGTTGCCATACTTTCTGGCTTCTTCCTCAGTAATACCGATCGCATCTGCCTCTTGACGCAGCATATTTATCGAAGTCATAATATCTGATATCATTATTAATAGATTACTTGCAGACAAGCTGAATAAATTACCTTAGATATAGTAGCCTAAATTTGTCAAATTAGGACAGTCGATGAATTCAACTATTTCCGAGATAGCTTTATCTGTTGCTAGACTAACATCTTACCTCCAAGACTTGTTAGAGGGCGATCGCCGCTTGCAATCCCTGTGGGTAACAGGGGAGGTCGCCAGCGTTTCCGAACACCCCAGCGGCACCTATTTCACCCTCTGTGATGCCGACAAAAGCGCTGCTATTCGCTGCGTAGTCTGGAAATCTCAACGGCAAAAATTAATAGAGAAGCCGACAAAAGGAGCGAAATTGCTAGTAATGGGAAGCCTCCGGGTTTACAAAGTCCGTGGCGAGTACCAGTTGACTGTTTCCCAATCTCTACCCGCTGGGGAAGGCTTACAAGCTTTGCGATTGCAACAATTGCGATCGCGCTTAGAAGCCGAGGGTTTATTCTCACCCGCGAGAAAACGCCCAATTCCCACACACCCGAAAATTGTCGCGGTGGTGACATCCGATACCAGTGCGGCTTGGGGAGACATTCAGCGCACTCTGGCTCAAAGATATCCCGGTTTGCAGGTCTTGTTATCGCCGACTGGGGTGCAGGGAGAATTGGCTCCTGTGGCTATTGTCAGGGCGATCGCCCGCGTGGAATTGGACGGTAGGGCTGATTTGATCATTTTAGGGCGGGGTGGCGGTGCTGCCGAAGATTTGGCTAGTTTTAATGATGAGCGAGTTGTCAGGGCGATCGCCAATTGTGCCATTCCAATTATAACTGGCATCGGCCACGAAAGAGACGAATCTCTCGCCGATTTAGTGGCCGATAGACGAGCTCATACTCCGACGGCGGCGGCGGAACAAGCAGTACCTAATTTAGCAGATATTTACCTCCAACATCGACAGCGAATTATTCATTTAGCAAACGCTGTACGGGTAAAATTTCAGACAGAAGAGCAACATTTACAACTGCTGCAAAATCGATTAAAGCGTTTACCTGTGACATCCCGAAGTTTACAGCAAGCCAGTGGTAAATTGGAAGTGCTGCAAGAAAAGTTATCGGCCTTAAATCCGGCGGCGGTTTTGGAAAGAGGTTATGCTGCGGTCATCCAAAGTGATGCTACGATTGTCCGTACAACGGAGGGTTTAGTGTTGGGAGAGGAGTTGACCGTTAAGTTGAGTCGGGGCATTTTGAAAGTTAAGATTGTCGAAATATTGGATGCAGAAAAAAGTTATGATTGATTCAGAGTTAGACTGGAATTATGAAGCAACAGTCGATCGCATAGAAGCAATAATTCAGCAGGTAGAATCGGGAGAATTAGCTCTAGAACAGGTTTTCGAGCAATTCTCCGTAGCTGTGGAATGTTTGCAGGAGTGCGAAAGTTTTTTGGCGCGGGGAAAGGAACAGATGAATTTGTCGATCGAGCTTTTAGATGATCAACCAGATTTTTAAATATGACATCAGATAGGTCGTAAGATTGAATGAACCGCGAAGACGCGAAGGACACGAAGGAAGACCCCCAAGGGGGGAAAGAAGAATATGCAGTTCTTCCTTCGCGCTCTTTGCGCCTTCGTGGTTTAATTATTCCGATGCTACCGGATGTGCCGTTTCAATCACCTTTTATTAAACTTTGCTTGCAAATCATTAACAGTGGATGTTTTTTGCGGTAAACTGATTTTAACATCGCTTTTTAACTGTTCTTGCGATCGCATTGTCAGACTAATCCGCTTCAACTTCTCATTCACCTCCAAAACACGAACTTTCACAACTTGTCCAACCTTCACAATCTGTTTCGGATCTTCCACAAACCTGTCAGCCAACTGAGAAATATGCACCAAACCATCCTGGTGCACCCCCACATCTACAAAAGCCCCAAAGTTAGCTACATTCGTGATTATCCCTTCCAATTCCATCCCCACAATCAAATCTGAGACTTTGGTAATCCCTGCTTGGAATGTAGCATATTTGAATTCGGCTCGCGGGTCTCTTCCCGGTTTTTCTAGTTCGGAAATAATGTCTCGCAGTGTCGGTTCGCCAACTTTCTCAGTCACATATTTCTTAATACTTAAACCCTTGACTTTTGCTGCTATTTGTGTTACATCAGTCAGTGGTAAATTTAAGTCTTTGGCGATCGCCTGAACTACAGCATAACTCTCTGGATGAACTGCGGTATTATCTAACAAGTTTTCGCCGTTGCGAATGCGGAGAAATCCGGCCGCTTGTTCAAAAGCTTTGGGGCCGAGTTTTGGCACTTTCAGGAGTTGGCGACGATTTTTAAACGCGCCGTTTTCGTTGCGGTAATTGACAATATTTTTGGCAACCGTTGGGGTCATTCCTGACACAAAGGTCAGCAGTTCTTTGGATGCTGTATTTAAATCTACTCCGACATAGTTGACGCAACTTTCGACGGTTTCATCTAGTTTCTTTTTGAGCAGTTTTTGGTCAACATCGTGCTGATATTGTCCGACTCCGATGGATTTGGGGTCGATTTTCACAAGTTCGGCTAAAGGGTCTTGTAAACGCCTACCAATGCTGACTGCACCGCGTACTGTGATGTCGAGATCGGGAAATTCGGCGATCGCAACTTCACTCGCTGAATAAATCGACGCACCGGATTCATTCACCATCACTTTAACCGGTTTGCGGTCTAATCCAGCCAAAACTTCCGCCACAAATTCGTCGGTTTCGCGGGAAGCCGTACCATTGCCGATCGCAATTAATTCAATCTGATACTTTTCAATTAAATGCTTGACAATTTTACCAGCTTGCTGTCTCTGAGCGGCCGCTTGGTGCGGAAAGATGGCTTGATATTCCAAAAATTGTCCCGTTTCATCCAGGGCGGAAACCTTACAACCTGTGCGAAAACCCGGATCGATCGCCAATGTCGGCTTCATACCCGCAGGCGCAGACAGCAGCAACTCCCGGAGATTAGTTTCAAAAGTGGCGATCGACTCAATATCAGCCTCAGCCTTGTTGTGCGATCGCACTTCCGTCATCAAAGAAGTCTTCATCAGTCGGTTAAAAGCATCTTTTAATAGCGATCGATAAAACTCCTTGACAAACGGTATCTTAGTTCGGATTTCCTGAGACTCCAAATAAGTCGCCACCGCTGCTTCATCAAAAACCAAATCTAAATCCAAAACCCCATCAGTTTCCCCGCGAAACAGTGCCAACATATTGTGCGACTGAACATTTCGCGCCGCAATTTGGTAATTGCGGTACATCTCAAACTTCGTACTTCCTTCAGGAAAATCCTCTTTAATCTTCGACACAAATATTCCTGTTTTCATCAAAAAATCTCGCAGATATGCCCGCAATTCCGCTTTTTCCGAAACCCCTTCAGCTAAAATATCCGCCGCACCTTTGAGGGCTTCTTCTGATGTTTTCACCCCCTTTTCTTCAGAAATGTATTTAGCCACTTCGCCATCAATATCTACCGATTGAGCTTGAGGCGTATTCAGAGACTTGATAAATTCTGCCAGCCCTTCCAAACCTTTCTCTCTCGCAATTGTCGCCCGCGTCCGCCGCTTTTGTTTGTATGGCAAATAAAGGTCTTCTAGTTCAGTTTTTAGTAAACAAAATTCGATTTTTGCTTCCAGTTCCGGGGTGAGTTTACCTTGGGTAGCAATAATACCTAAAATTGATTTTTTTCGGTCTTCAATTTCTGTGAGATAAGTAAAGCGATCGGATATATCGCGCAAATGAATTTCGTTGAGAGAATCGGTTCTTTCTTTGCGATACCGGGCAATAAAAGGAATTGTTGCGCCCTCGGCGAAGAGTTCCAAGGCGTTGTTTACTTGGGAAAGATTGATGGAAAGTTCTTGGGCTATCAGTTGAGGAATGTTGAGCATAGTGCAGAAGTTCTGGTCAATTGCTAGGAATTAAGAGGAATCTGAACCGCAGAGGCACAGAGTACACAGAGGAGGAGAAGAGAGTATTAAAAGTTTGAGAAGGTTTTGATGATAATCAGGTGAATGTTAAACTGATGTTAGCATAAATGCAGTCATTTCTCAATCTTAGTATGTTGCCTTTTAAATATCCAGTGCCACAAACTGATCCGCCCCGTTCGGGTAGAGAAACGCTACCGACAATGTACGATTTGCCTAGCGAAGACCCGGAGGAACCTGGTTTGCCTGATGAGTTTCACGATTTGCAGCCGCAGTTGTTGAGCCTGACTTTTCGGCCTCCGAATTATCGGGCATCTCAAATATTTAGCGGCACTGATATGAATCTTTATTATGATGTGCGACATCCGATGTGGCACAAACGGCCGGATTGGTTTGGAGTTGTGGGAGTTCCTCGACTTTACGATGAAATTGATCTGCGGATGAGTTATGTTGTTTGGCAAGAAGGTGTGAATCCTTTTGTAATTGTGGAACTGCTTTCGCCTGGGACAGAAAAAGAAGATTTAGGCGACAATGTTAATGAGGAAAAGTTGCCGGATGAGTCTGGGAATGGTGCTTGTAACGGGCAAGTTATTCAGAGTCAGATGGATGGAAAACCGCCACGCAAATGGGATGTTTACGAGCAGGTTTTGCGGGTTCCTTACTATGTTGTTTTCAGTCGCTATACTAACAGGTTGCGAGTGTTTGAATTGGAGGCAGGACATTATTTAGAACTGGAGTTATCTGATTCGCGAGTGTGGATGTCGGATCTGAATTTAGGTTTGGGTTTGTGGGAAGGGGAGTTCCTCGGAATCGATCGATTGTGGTTGCGCTGGTATGATATTGACGGGAATTGGATTCTGACTCCAGAGGAACAAGAACGGCTGCGGGCTGAAGTTGCTGAATCTAGGGCTGAAGAAGCAGAAGCTCAATTGGAGTCTTTGATTCAACGACTCCGGGAATCTGGTATCGATCCTGATGTGTTTTTAAATCGTTAAAATAGTATTGTAGGGTGCGTCAGCCCGCAGCGTTTCCCTTGCCTAGTAAGCGATCGAGCTGACGCACCCTACAGGCCTCGTTAGTGGTTTAAATGCGTAACAGCTTAGCATCAGAATTGATATTATTTGATAACAAGTTCTGACGCTGAAGCTTTTTTGCCCTTGATGCCATTGACATTCAATGTTTCCGTATAAGGAGATTGATGCAAATATGCTTTGTCCGCAGAACCAAAAAGTTTTAGTTTGTCTGAAATGACCGATCGCATTGCATCGATCGCCTTTGCCATCACTTCCAATAAATCTGGATCTGACAAGGAACTGCTGGTTTTTAACACGTCCATATAAGCTTCCCGCACTTCTGTATTGACATTAAATTTAGATATACCTAATTTAATGGATTGATTAATCATTGATTCCGGCAAACCGCTAGCACCATGTAACACTAACGGGACTGAAACTGAAGCCCGAATTTTTGCCAAACGGGGAAAATCGAGTTTCGGTTCGCTGAAATATTTGCCATGAACATTGCCAATTGTCACCGCCAAGAAATCAACTTTAGTTGCTTGAATAAACTCTATAGCTTCCACAGGATCGGTCATTTTCGCCGCCTTTTCTGCGATGGTCAAACCGTCTTCAGTACCGCTAATTCTGCCGATTTCAGCTTCAACTACCGCGCCGTTAGCGTGGGATAATTTGGTCATTTCACGGGTAAATATTAAGTTTTCTGCGTAGGGCAAAGGAGAACCATCTGCCATAATTGATTTGATGCCGGCGTTGAGGGCTAGATGAATGTCTTGTTCTGAGGTACTGTGATCTAAGTGTACTGCGATCGGTACAGAAGATTGACGCGCTGCTTCCATGCAAAGCGCAACTAAAGGCGATTTTCCGTATTTAAGAGCACTGGGATGAAGTTGCAGCATAGCTGGACTCTTAAGCGCTTCAGCGGCATCGATTACCGCTTTTACTCCTTCGAGGTTGTAAACGTTAAAAGCGCCGATCGCATAAGAGTTTCTCCGGGCAGTTTCCAGCAATTCGCTAGTTGATGTCAGCATAGGTATAGAAGAAGGAAGTTCGGCAACGGATTTTGTAACGGATGTAACGGATGTCAGGAAGAAGGAACAAGGAACAAGGAACAAGGAGAATAATATTTTAATCTTGTCCCCCCCTTATTAAGGGGGGTTAGGGGGGATCTCCGGGTTTCTCAGATTGATAGTAAGTTCACAAATTTACTATTTTTGTGCGTTTCCAGCGTGCAAACCACATTCTTTCAATGTGGATTCTTCCCACCACCAGCGACCTTCGCGTTCATGTTGGTTGGGCAATATTGCCTTCGTACAAGGTTCGCAACCAATGCTGACAAAACCGCGTTCGTGCAGCTTATTATAAGGCACATCCAAAGCGCGAATGTAATCCCAAACTTCTGCGGAAGACCAGTTGGCTAAAGGGTTGAATTTAATTAATTCATGGTCTGGAGTTGAGAATGCACTATCAACTTCAATGACCGGAATATGGTTGCGGGTACTGGGGCTTTGGTCTTTCCGCTGGCCGGTAATCCACGCATCTAAAGTCTTCAGTTTGCGACGCAGTGGCTTGACTTTTCGCACTCCACAACATTCTTTGTGACCGTCTTGATAAAAACTAAACAATCCCTTTTCATCTACTAAGGCTTGTACTTCTGCTGCATCGGGAAACATTACTTCTATTTTAATGCCGTAATGTTTTCTGACTTGCTCCAAAAACTGATAGGTTTCGGAGTGTAAGCGTCCAGTATCAAGGGTGAAAACACGGATGTTTTTGGTAATTTTTGAAGCCAAATCGATCAGCACTACATCTTCGGCACCGCTGAAGGAAATTGAAATATTATCGAAAGTTTCTAGGGCGAATTTAAGAATATCTCGCGGTGTTTTTTCGCTGTACTCTGCTTCTAGCGCGGCAATATTTAGATTGGTCTGGATGGCAACCATAGTTTCGTGTTCTCCGTGTTCTTTTTTCTCTAACCCTGAATTGTAACCGATCGCTGTCTCTCACACCGATCGATTTGACCGAAAGTATCCAGGGTGCAAGATGTGAGTTATATTATATTTGCATTAGGGTGAATTTATCCGTAAAGCTCTACACTCTGAGAGGAGATGGCTTCACTGAGGATCAAGCCTATCTACCGTCAACAAGAGTCAGGAAGTATAGATTCCGTAGGTTGGGTAGAGCGATAGCGAAACCCAACTCTTCTAAAATAAGGTGTTGGGTTTCGCTGACGCTCTACCCAACCTACACTATCTACTATCTACCGTCAACAAGAGTCAGGAAGTGTGGAACCATGTCAAAAATCTTAAGCGATCGCCCGCATCCAAGAAATGTCCCCGGATCTCGTCCGATTACTGACGCTTTGATGGTAAAGACCGATCGCAATAAAATATTAGTTATTAGTTATTAGTTATTTGTTATTTGTTATTTATTAGTTCTAATGCCCAATGCCCTATTCCCAATGCCCTATTCCCAATGCCCTATTCCCAATGCCCTATTCCCAATCTAACTATTTTCAGTCATCATCCAAACCAGAAAGCCCAAGATTTGCTCAACTGGAGGAAGCGGATAATCTGTCAAGTCAATCGACACGCATTGCTCTTCTAACTTAAGAAACCGCCAAACAGTACCGCTAGTTACAGTTCCGTAAATCGTCGATATCGGCTGTTGCTTTTGTTGGTTAAAACGTTGAGCTGCCACCATTTCTGCAAGGCATTGTCCTAAAGCAGGTTTCAGGTCTTCTTTCTTAGCTTCCACCAATATAACCGCAGGAGCTTTAATAAATAGTTGCTCTGGGGAACGACTCAGGAGAAAGTCAACATAACCCGTGAGTTCAGCCTCCGGTTCCACATTAAATTCTTCCCCCGAAAAAACGCTAATCTGTCCTTGAAGCTGCCGTTTTACTTCCAGTAACACAGGATTTATGATACCCCCAGAACGGGCTTTTTCGCTACTGACTGCGATCGCCCAGGGAATCGTTTCTCTCAGAGTATCGCGAAGTAAAGGACTAGGTGTGAGTGGGGCAATTTCTGGCAAAAAACGTGAGCCTTCAATGATTGTGAGATTAAAATCGTCTACAGCTTTGCTGAGAGTAAATTTACTGTAAGGCATAGGTTGATTATTTGCGATCGCATATGATAATATAGCAATCCTAAATCATTCGTGAGGATTTGTAGGGGTAGTGCCCCCGTGCCTACCCCAGCATAAGCGGGGCAACCACGGGGGGTTTGCCCCTACAAGCCTGTAGGGTGCGTCAGCTCGATCGCCCCAAAGGCTAAGGGAAACGCTGCGGGCTGACGCACCCTACAATACTGTTTTAAATGCGTAACAGCTTATAAACAAAAAGTTATTTATCTATGAAAAAAATCACAATATTGTCGATCGCGCTACTAACTTTTGCAGTAACTCCAGAATTATCTCATGTGGGACTGTCTCTAAGTGCGATCGGCCAACCAAAAACTCCCCAACCACCCAAAAAAGACGACCCCAAAAACCTCGGCTACGTCTCCCCCGAATTTGCCGAAAAAGTGTCCCAACAGGAAATTGACCAAATCAACGCCAACGTCGAAACCCTTCTCCTAACTAAAAGCTGCATCCGCTGCGACCTCCGAGGTGTAAAATTAGTTAACCTCACCTTAAAAAATCCGATCGTTACCGGAGCAGACTTATCAGATGCCAACCTCAGCGGAGGTACTTTCGAGATAGCAGATTTTGTCAACACGAACCTAGCACGCACCGACTTAAGCGGCTCAGTTTTAATAGGAGCCAGAATCAGCAATACTAATTTCAGGAAAGCTAATTTAACAAATACTAATTTAGACGGTGCTGACTTGCGCTTTGCTGACTTGAGAGATGCCAACCTTTCTAATACGAATCTCCGCAATGCGAACATGGATGGTGCTAGTCTCGATCGAGCAAGTATGGGAGGAACTACCATGCCCGATGGCAGGAAAAACCAATAATATTAAATTCATCATGCCTGACGGCTAGCTATATTAACCGCCATGCAATTAAAGCTGCTGTTTTACCTTTAGCCGCGATCGGTTCGCAAGGTTCCACCCTTAGATTTTGTGACATCCTTTGATAAACAGCATCAGAAATAGTAATCGCACCACCAGGCGTGGCACTTTCTAAGCGTTTTGCTGTATTGACAACATCACCAATTACCGTATAAGTCCGAACATCTTCACCACCAAATAGCCCTTCAATAACGCTCCCGCAATGCACCCCGCATCCCGCACCAATTCCATATAATTCAAGCATTTCTAAAGCAGCTTTACTCATAGATTTAGCCGCAGCAATTCCCTGCTGTGGCGTAGCATAAATCGCCATAATTTCATCGCCTGTAAAAGTTATTCTTAAAGGCTGAAACTTGGCGGCGGCTGGTTCAACACAACGGTAATATTCATTGAGAACCGCTGCAACTGTCTCAGGGGAAGTTTTTTCGCACCAACTTGTAAAACCGCGAATATCCATAAATAAAATCGTGCGATCGCACTTTTGAAAAGCCAAACCTGCTGGATTATTAAGCGCTGTGTCTACTACATGACTCCCCATACCCCATTCTGCCATGTTTCCCAGTAGTTGAGCTGTTTTTTGTAGCTGCTTTCTTTGTTTGAAAATCTGTACCGACTGCAACCCCAAAAGCAAACCGATAAACACCATACTCCAAGTAAGAAACCAGTGCGTTGCCGTCCGCGAAAATGTCACTATCAATTCTAAATTAGCAATTAAATATTGAGACTTAATCCCAATCACAACATAAAAAGCTACCACCATCAGAGCCCTTACCAAACTTTCCAGTGGAATCAGCCAATCATCAATACCCTTAGCCCAATGGAATCGCAATCCTTGCAAAATAGCAATCATCAAAGAAAATAACCAAAAGACAACGTGAGTAGGATTTTGGAAAAAATCTAGCCCGTCAATCGGCACATCAATCAGCGTATAGATACCAACGCAGATCAGGTTTCCCCAAAAACGGTGGCATTTCGAGTTCGACAGATACCAAGCCTGAACAAGCATTGCTACTATCAGTAAATATTCAGTTGGATCTGTGATAAATTTAAACAAACCAGCTAATATCAAGTCTGATAAACTCTTCAGAATTAAAAAATGGCCGCTGTTACTTAATACTTCACTGAGAAATGCACTGGTGCGGCTTCCTTGTAGCCGACTTTCCCATACATTTTTTGACTTTAGACTTGATTTTGCCGTTTCAATACTTCTATTTTTCATCTTAATTAAAGGTCAGCGGCCAGAGAATTATTGTATACCAGTCCCCAAAAAAAGATGCAATTGTAGAGAGGATTCAAACCACGATATTCATCAGTTATCCCCGAAAAACAAATCTATTAGAGATCTCCCATAATTATTGTGGAACAGGCATCCTGCCTGTTCTTCAGAGGCTTTTTGGGAGATGTCTATTAGCTATCTTCCTCTGTTGTTTGCGGGCGACGTTTCCGAAAAATACCAGTCATATTGATTCCTGTTACCAGCAGAAAAATCACACCCAAACCGACCAAAAACACATAGATTGGCATCAAAAAATCTCCCAAATATTCTCCTTGGTGGATATTCAAAAAAACTTCTCCTACCTCTTTCGGCATCTTAAACCAGCTTCTGCCAACTCGGTAGATTACACCTGTCACCGTACTGACTGTTAAAGGCAATAAAATAATCGGTGCAGCAATACGGTGAACCTTACGAAAATCAAGTTTAGCACCTGGTCTTTCAGGGCGTGCGCCACCAAAAAATTTGGTCATCGTCAAACCAGTGACTATCAGCCCAATCACTCCCAAAGCCAGCAACAGCACATAAAATGGTCTGAGTTCCTTTCCGAGATAGCTTCCTTGGTGAATCACCATGAAAATCTCGGCAGCATCACCTTCTATGCCAAACCAATCTTCTCCCAGCCGATAGGCAACACCAGTTAATGCACTCAATAGTAAAGGGATGAAAATAATCGGTGCAACTTGGCGGTGAAGTTTGCGAAAATTAATGCTAGCCATCTATTTATTCTCCTATTTGTTAGATGTTTTGTTGTTGACAAATCAGATATAGAAACCGCCAAGATGGTTAGGATACTTCCGGTAACAGAGCGTAGTCGAAGTGGGCATTTCGACCCTTCGACTCCGCTCATGGAACAAGAGCATAAATGCCTTAACCACTTGGGCAGTTGCTATACAATTATGAAAAAGTAAAATCAGTCGCGTTAAGATTTCCAGCATTAACTCCTTTCAACACTGCCAAATATTGACCAGTGCCTGCTATCCTTAACAGAGTATCGCTAGCATAAATTCCAGTTCCTTGAGTGATATTAATGTTAGCAAATCCTAAGCCATCTTTGAGCTTCAGTATGTCTGCGCCTTTTTGAAAGTCCGTGATGATATCAGCGATATCGAGAGTATTTGCAGCCCCTCGCCCTTCCAGCTCAAATAAATCCAAACCCATGCCGCCGGTCAGAATATCTTTACCCTTCCCTCCATCAAGGATATCATTTCCTGCACCGCCGCTAAGTGTGTCAAAACCCTTGCCGCCTTCTAGTTTATCATTGCCATTGCTGCCAGTCAGAATATCATTGCCCTTGCTTCCTTTTAAAGCAATATTATTGCCAAGAATTCCTGTCAAGTTGTCATCACTATCTGTACCTTTAATTTCATTCTCGTAGAAATAGCCGCCGCTTTCGTATCCATAATTACTCACACTCCCTGAAGTGCCGTTTTGATAACCACTTTGGTATCCATCATTGCTGCTACTACTTATGTACCCAGAATTGCTGTTACCATTTCGGTACTCAGAATAGCCGTTGCCATTTTGGTACTCAGAATAGCCGTTGCCATTTTGGTACTCAGAATAGCCGTTGCCATTTTCGTAACGGCTGTCATCGCCACTTTCGTAGCCAGAATTGCTGCTACCAATGTTGTAACGACTGTCATCGCCACTTTCGTACCCAGAATTGCTGTTCCCACTTTCGCCACTTTCGCCACTTTCGCCAATTGAGAGTTGGTATCTCTCCGATGATGTTCGATCGACATCGATAGAATTGTCTTGTGTCACATAAGACTGTCCCACGCCTGTCCAAATTTTAGTTTGGTTGCTCATCTGTTAGATCCTCGTTGTTTAAGTCATCTACAATTACTGTGACAAAACAAAGTAAAGAACTCGGAAAGACCTAAAATTTATTTCATCCGCTTCCAAAACCTCCTCAATAGTTCTGGATGCACGACATCTATATCTCGTGTTAATCTAGGGGCAATCCCCGTGGTTGCCCCAATCCCTTAGTCTCTTGCGTAAGTCCTGCTCAACCTAAACATCAGCCCATTTTCGCAGCAAATTAGCAATGCTTTTTGATAGCAAGTCAAACTCCGCTGTCTTTCCAGACTTCTGAAAAAGGGTATCGCGAACCGTATCCAAATCAAAGAGAATTTCTCGATTATGAGCATCCCGAACTAAACTCTGCACCCAAGTCACCGCCGCTAGTCTTTCACCTTCCGTTACAGGTTCCACCCGGTGTAAAGTTGTAGTAGGATAAACAACCATTGAACCAGCATCAAGTTTAAAAGCTTGTTCGCCTTGGGCGCTTTCAATCACTAATTCCCCGCCCGTATAAGTGGCAGGATCACTGAGAAATAGAGTGAGAGACAAATCCGATCGCATTAGTTCTTCATCTCCCATAATCGCATTATCAATATGTGTCCCGTAGTACATTCCTCCCTGATAGCGACTAAACATAATGGGACGAATTGCTTTAGGGCGCGCCGCTATTTGGAATAAAGAATTGCGTTTTAGTGCTTGATTGACTAAATTTCTGAGTTCCTGAGTTGGAGCCGCATTATTTTTTAGTTGAGCATTATTTTTTACTTGTTGGGCGTACCAACCTGCTGTTAACTTCCCATCGACAAATTCAGCATTTTTTAGGCGATCGACAATTAATCCTAATTCCTCTGAAGTCAGAATATTTGCCATACAGATAATCATTGGGGACACTCCTACAGGTTGCTAATGGAATCGCATTGTAGCAGCAATAAGGTAATGTCTGTGCAAACAATTTTTAGATGTTTTTGGTTCTTTCCGAGTTCTTTACTTTTTTCTGGGATAGTAGCAGTAATCACCCAGAATAAGGATTTTTGAAAGATGCAAAGTAAAACTAAGATTTGGCTCGGCATTGGAGCTTGCGTTTTAACCTCTGTAGCTGCTAGTGCGATCGCATCCCAGAATGATAGCAGTGTTAATCAATTTTCCCCTATTTCTCTTTTAAGTAATGCTGCTAATTCATCGATGAGCAACAGCAAGCCGGTTAAACCGATCGTCTTAATGAGTAGCAGTGGTGGCGAACAAGGAGAAAGCGGCGAAGGGAAAAAACCAAAACCCCGGAAAAAAAGTAGTTTTACTTCTGAATTTTACTTGACAGATAGTAATGTCACAATGACAGCTTCCAAGGGCGGGGAAGGTGGAGAAGAGGGAGAAGAGGGAGAAAAAGGAGAAAGCGGTGAAAAAGGAGAATCTTGGAAGAAGAGTTAAGGTTTTCTATTAATATCAACTCTTAAGCTACTGAGGAGAATTTTACTTGAAAACAGCTACCTACTCCTAGCTGACTGGTAACGCTAATTTCTCCTCGGTGGCTTTGGACAATTGCTTGGGCGATCGCCAATCCCATCCCCAAACCCCCTGCACGGCGATTTCTCGCTCGATCGGCTCTCCAAAATCTGTCGAAAACTAACTTGACATCTTCTGGAGCAATGCCGATACCAGTATCCTCTACACTCACAATTGTCGATCGATTCTGTCTGCTCAGAGAAACAGTCACAATTCCGCCCGCTGGTGTGTAATGAATTGCGTTTCCAATCAAGTTAGAAAACAAACGAGTTAGCTGTGCAGGATCTCCCATTACAGACGTATCAATGGCTAAATTTGACTTGAGAATAATTTGCTTTTCTTGAGCTTGCAGTTCCCACAAATCTAGCAAATCCTCTAATAGTTCGTCTAACGGAACCGCTATCCACTCGCGGGCGATCATGGCTGCTGGTGCATCCATTCTAGTTAATAAAAGTAAGTCTTCAACTAACTGAGTCATCTGTTTAGTAGCAGAGGCGATCGCCACCATTTTCTTAACATCGGCTGCATGAATTCTCTCAGGATGACTCTGCATCACCTCCACTGAAGTTTTAATCGCCGTCAGCGGACTTCTCAACTCGTGGGAAGCATCAGCAGTGAATTGTTTTAACTGCTGAAAACTATCCTCAATTGGCTTGAGAGATTGCTTAGTCAGCCACAAACCACCAACCGCAGTCAAGCTCAGAAAAATAATACTCCCATAACCCAAATTCCAGCGGAGTCTGCTGAGAACTTCTTCGACTTCTTTAGTAGATTCGCTGGTGCGAATATAACCTTTTAATTCTTGTTTTTTATCATTATAAGAAATATAAACTGGAATTGTCGCCGACCGAATTTGCCCGTTTTGTATGGTTTGGAAACCCGATTTTATTATTACAGGTGGTAAACTCTTGCCGGAATTTCCTAACATTTTACCTGCTTCATTAAACCATTCTACAGATTGATCTGGTTCCCGCAGATTTTGCCAGGGAATGTCTAAGTCTCCGTCTTTGTCTAACTGGCGCGTTACTTTTTCGCGATCGAGTTCAATCTGAAAATAATCATTGCGCTGTTCACTTTGTTTGTCAGATTCATCGCCTTTCTTTTCTAGATGTTCAGAAAGGTGCTGCTTTTCGATCGCAACTAAACTGTGAGAAGCTGCTTGAGCTAAAACTTCCAATCGCTGGTCTAATTCTTGATACAGACTGCTGGCAAATAATTCATAAATAGCAATAGCAGAAGTCCCTAAAATAGCTACCATCACTGTTAAGTAAGATAGCAATAAACGCCATCCCAAAGCTTGAAATTGGGGATTAGAGGTTTTGGTTGAGCCGATAACCCATGCCATAAATAGTCTCAATAAAATTAGCTGGTGCGCCTGCTGCTTTCAGTTTTTGTCGCAAACCCCGGAGATGAACTTTTACGGTTTCTTCTCCTGGCGAGTCTTCAAAAGCCCATATATGGTCTAGGATAGCACTCCGTGTTAAAACGCGCCCTCCTGTTCGCAAGAATAATTCTAGCAAACTGTACTCCTTTGGTGTAAAATGCAGCAATTTATCGCGATAAGTAACTTCGCAGGTATTCGGGTTTAAGCGCAGATTTTCCCACTCTAATACTGGTGGCAAAGTTGTACTTCCCCGCCGCAGTAAGGCTCGAATTCTTGCTGCTAATTCTGGCAAATCGAAGGGTTTAACGACATAATCATCAGCTCCGGCATCTAGTCCTATGACTTTATCATTGCTGGTGTCTCTGGCTGTTAGCATGAGCACGGGGGTTTTTAAACCTTGTCGGCGCAAGCGCTGACACAGGGTGATTCCATCTATTTTTGGCAGCATCAAATCTAGCAGAATTAAGTCATAGGTAAAAGTTTCTGCAAAGTTCCAACCTTCTTGACCGTCGGCGGCTATGTCTACGGCATAATGTTGGTCGGTGAGGGCTTCTGCTAATGCTTGGGCAATGCGATCGTCGTCTTCTACTAATAGAATCTTCATAAGCTGTTACGCTTTTAAACCACTAACGAGGCCTGTAGGGTGCGTCAGCTTCGCTTTCATCGGCAAGGGAAACGAGCAAGGGCTGACGCACCCTACAATACTACAATACTATTTTAAATGCTTATATATAATGCGGACTAATGACTAATACTTGCTAGGGGTTCCCAACTTGTGACATCTTCAAACAAAGCTTGATAGCCCGCCACATTGGGATGAAGACCATCTGCAATTAAGCGCGATCGCCACCAATCACTACCCCGATCGCACCATTTGTCAAAAATATCTAAATAGGGGATTCCCCGCTCCAAACAAGCCACTCTGGTTGCTTCTTTATATCGATACTGGTCAGCATGACTGTAGTACAAACAATCCTGAAAAGGCATCTTACTTTCATCCACCGGCACCATCCCGACAAAAATCACTGGACAAAGTTGTTGTGACAAATTTAACAAGTGATCTACAACGGTTTTAAAATGATCGAAATCAGTATAATTGCGCCCGATCGCAGATTGTACTCTCGCCGAATCATTCAGCCCTACCGAAATAATCATCGCATCCGGGACACGATTTCTGAGTTCACCACGGTGACGAAACTCATTCTCTAGCCGCTGAGAGACTTGATAAGCGCGATCGCCCCGAACCCCCAAATTATAAAGAACGTGTCCAGGACTCTCCGACAACATCCATTGGCGCCGCAGTCGTTCCACCCAGCCCCCGCCCACATTGTCGCCAAAACCATAGATTAAACTGTCCCCAAACGCCACTAATTTCATGGGATGAGAAGTTATCGGACGCAAGTGACTAAATGAATGGGCTGTGGCTACCTGCATAACAAAAAGGTACTCAATGAATAATTCATATATTGACACTATATATTTCAATGTGACTCGATCGCCTTCAACCCGATCGCACTTAGACCAATTTAATGGGTCGTTACACATATTCCGATCCCCCTAAATCCCCCTTAAGAAGGGGGACTTTGATCAGAATCTTGTCCCCCCCTTAATAAGGGGGGTTAGGGGGGATCGAATTCTATGCAGCTTCATAAAAAATTGGTATTAGACCGTCGATTTACCCTAATTTTTTGGTAAACTAGAATCTCACATCAGATAAGTAGGTAGTCTCATGGCTAAGCGTCCACCCTTTGATTCAACTCAGCTAACCCGTAGGGCCGAAGAGTTGATTAGTGCTGCATCCAACCGATATCGGATTACGGTACAGGTAGCGAACCGCGCTAAACGTCGTCGCTATGAAGATTTTGACAACAATATGGACGATCATCAAATGAAACCGGTGATGCGAGCTATATTTGAGATGTCTGACGAGTTGACGCAGCCAGAAATTATCGGAGATATCTAAAATTGGAGAGTTTTGAGTTGAGTGGCGAGCAATTATTTAGACTCACACCAATTTTTTATGAGGCTGCATAGAATCCGATCCCCCCTAGCCCCCCTTAATAAGGGGGGGACAAGATTCTGATCAAAGTCCCCCTTCTTAAGGGGGATTTAGGGGGATCGAAATATGTGCAACGACCCATTAAATTGGTATTACACTCAAAACTTGCTGAAATTATTTTATATTTGAACAAATCATCAAAACTGTGAAGAAATTAAAGCTGGCCTTAAGTTTTTTGTTAATTACCTTAATTGTGGCGATTTTCACGCTTTTGAGTTGGATACTGGAATCGGGCGAACTAAGTCTATCGGCGATGGAACCTTCGGTATTGCGGGCTAATCAATCTCTGTCTGAGGTGCGGGTTGCTCAAGAACCCCAGCCGCAGCAATTGAGAGTGCAAGATGCTTGGAAATTTGTCTATGAAAAATTGCCGGATTTCCCGATCGCCAATAATTACATTTCCAAAGAAACAGGGAAAGTAGACCCCAATAATACATTAGTCGGACGCTTGATTCGATATCATGTATTTGTCAAAGGACGACCGCCAAATTATCGCTTTGATTGGAAATTGAGTTTAGCTGACTATTTGGGCGTGACTCCCGATTATTTGGTCGAAAGTGTGTATCCCGGAAACGATGTTTTGCGCTCAAATCCGATGGAAGGCGATCGGGCTGCGATTCAAAGTTTAAATAGAAGTCAGCGGGATGCTTTAGTTCAAGCTTTGGTTGATGTTTTTACTGGGGATTCTGGGCCAAAGCGCGCACCGACAACGGGAGGAAAACCAGAAGGGCGATCGAACTCGCCGACAATACCTGAACCCCAGCCCGGAGATGCCAAATTGCTAGCACCTTAAGATTGTGTTTGTCTGTGTTCTCTATTAGACATCATAATAATCATTGTGGAACAGGCCGGACAGCCTGTTAAATCATTGATATAACCCAATCGAAAATCCAAAATCGAAAATCGAAAATTCCCAAATGGTCGATCGCGTAATTAAGACTGGTGACGGGTGGCGTTTGGGCTGGAACCCAGATGCGGCGGACTTTCAGGGTTTGGTAGGGGGCGATGACTGGGCGATCGAACTCACGGAAGCTGAGTTACAAGATTTTTGTCGCGTACTAGCACAGTTAGCCGCCACGATGAGTGAAATGGCGAGTGAGTTGATGGATGAGGAAAAAATTGCGATCGAAGCCGAAAGTGATTTGGTATGGATGGAAGTGGAAGGCTATCCCCAAGCTTACAGCGTGCAGTTGATCTTGAATGGTGGTAGGAGGTGCGAAGGTTTTTGGCCAGCGACTGCGGTGTCCGGTTTAGTGCAAGCCACAAAAATTTTAAAAGTTTTTTGAACTTTTTTGAGATTTGATGATATACTGTTAAAACTGTCGGGGCGTAGCGCAGCTTGGTAGCGCACTACTTTGGGGTAGTAGGGGTCGTGGGTTCAAATCCCGCCGCTCCGATAGATGGAATCCTTGATTTATCAAGGGTTCCATTGTTTTGGGTACACTTCCCAAATAGTAAAAAGATTATTGATATACTCTTTCATACTTCTCTGATTTTCATTGATTCTACTTCACCTGTTTGTGCATTGACTTTAAAAATTTTATACTCCCGTTCATCTATATATCTAATTCCCATCGGATGTTCTTCTGTAAACGTCTTACCCTCAAAACTTATAGTAATCAACCAAAATTGTTTATCATCTGATAGCTCAAGTTCCTATAATCTGATATCGTTGGTAGAAAGTCGAATCAAGTCTTGTATAAATTGGCAATAATCTTTTACTGCTGAGACAGCAGCACGCACATCAATTCTCTTGATTCGTGTGATTTGTTCTAGTTGTTGTTCCATAGATTTTATTAAGTTTCAAGTAATTCTTGGTTGGAGGTTATTTTTTGGATTATAGTAAGCAAGATGCCTGCCTTATATTATAACAAAATAATCTCTAGTAATGCTTTGGCTAAATGGTAAACCACAGGAATTGACACAGCATTACCCAATTGATGTTTTGCTGTATTCTCATTGTCATCAATCTTGAACCATTCGGGAAATCCTTGCAATTTTGCGTAATCCTGTGCAGTTAGAGGTTGGAAGTTTTTCTTTTGATAAATTTCCCTAATAAATGTTTCCTTATATGCTAAGGGTTCTTGACATTGAATCGAGATTGTTGCTACAAAGTCTCTAGTTCCAGTTGCGGTTAAAGTTGCGATCGCATCCGCATGAGGTAAGAAAATTTTAGAAATTCCGTTAATCCCTGAAGAAATTTTAGAATTCACAAAATCATAGCCTTTCTCATCTACACTCCGCAAAATTTCCTTGTCAACTAAGTTGTCAATTTCTGTTTGTTTCAACTCAGGAATTAGTGTTGCTAACACTTTAAATTCTAAAGGATTACCGTCCTTTTCTCCATAAATATTTTTTCTCCGATTTTTCATAATCGTTTGACAAATTAATTTTTCCCTGCTAGTTGTTTCGATTAAATCCCAAGAATGGATAGCAGTATGTCCATCTCTAATATCAGTAAATAAGAAAAAGTCATTTAATTCGTCTAGCTTTTGAAATCTGCCTCTGGAACCCGGTATTTTTCCATCAAATAAAACGGTTGGTGAAAATTTTTGCTTCTGAAAATTGCTACGCTGAATCCCTGGTATCACATCATAAAGCTTTATAGCGCTATCGATGGGTTTAGGAAATGTAAATCCCCAGCATCTTTCTAGATCATTCCTAATGCCAACTATAAACATTCTATCTCTATCTTGCGGTAATCCAAAATCATAGGAATTTAGCACCTCGTATTTGACAACATAACCAGATGATGTTAAATTATCAATTATGTATTTCAAGCTTTCTATATTTCTTGGTTCAGTCAAGCCTTTGACATTTTCAAATATAAAAGCTTTGGGATGATTAGCTGTTACTACCCTAAATACATCTGTCCATAACTTGCCTCTTGGGTCGTCCAAACCTTGTAGTTTACCTGCAATCGACCAAGGTTGACAGGGAACACCACCGACTAATAGATCTATGGCAAAAGGCAATTGATTTAGATTGGTAATATCTCCTAAATATACTTCATCTGAATTGGCATCTTTAATAAAATTATCTCGATAAACTTGAATGGCTTTTTTATCAATTTCTGAATACCCTAAACATTTACAGCCTAATTCTTCCAGAGGGATTCTGAAGCCACCAATCCCAGCAAATAAGTCTACGAACGTTAATTGCGATCGGGTATTTTTAGAAGTTGCATTGAATAGATCGAATAATTCAAGTTGTTGAGCGTACATAGTTGGATTCATTTAATGTCGATCGGGTTCCTGTCCCAATTCTTGGCAAAACTCTAAATAATCATTCCTAATCACTGACATATTCGATACTCCAATCGGCTTCTGAGATACCAACTGCTTCTAAAAAACGACGACAAAATTTTCTATGATCCTTCGCAGATTTGTTTATACCAACCCAACATCCATTTGACAACTGATGCCATCTTCTTTTTTGGTCACTATTTCTATCCAGCATATTATCTTGGAAATTAGATTTAAGTAAATTTCTAGCCTTTTCAAAGCTATCTGAGCGATTTTTAATCACCCACTCACAGCATAGAATTGTAACTTGTCGCGAACTTTGCTTATATGCAATTTCTTCACCATAGATTTTCATCAACTTTGGTTTGCTTGTGTGAGTAAGAACCGCTTGATGTTCTCCAAGGGATGGCCAAATTTCTATAAACTTGCTGGTCAAGAAATTTGTTCGGTCGAGAATAGCTTTTTCATCCCATCTGCTAATAATTTGAGAAAAATAATCACTATTAATTCGCAAAGCGTGTTCAGCCAGTTTTTGCTTTTTCACCAAAAATGCTGAATTAGAAAGTTGTGAATTCCACTCAGAAGTAACTAAAGTTAAATTTCCCAAGGTATGTAAGTAATCTCGGTGTATTTCTTTGAGTTCATCTCCCAGTTCATTGTCCCAATCTTCGCTTGGCGCTTGTGGCAAAATATGCTCAATAGTTGCATTTTGATCTAGGACAGTAAACCCACCCGTTCCCTTAGACAAGTAGCGATTAATTGTGTCTATAACAAGAGATATTTTTTTGGTATTTTTTGGGTCATAAAGTTTTTGGCGATGAATCAATTGTTTGACATCATTATTGTTAGGATATTGCTTGGTAATCAAGACTTTCTGCAAAGCTTCTTGTAAGGTAATTTCTTCGTCTTCATCTTTGATTGCTATTATATCTTTCCAAAGGGAGGGAAACATCTTATTAAGATAGTTAGTTGGTTTTCCACAAATATACCGACGAACTAGATAGTTTTCCAGTAAGTTTAGGGACTCCATAAACTCCTCAAAATCTATTTGTTGAGAGTTGTACTCATTATAGAGCGTTAATAAAAACGGATAAGCAGTAGAAAGGTCGAAAGTATTGAGACGAACTAATGCTGTTTTAATATCTTGGTTAACTTCATATTCAGGTCGCAGTAGTTTGTTATAAAAATCAGCAAATTTTAGGAGATTAGCAAGTTCTTGAACAAATATTAAGTCTTTTAGTTCTTTACAATAATCACGAAATCGCTCGTAAATATGGGATTCGTTACAAAGATTGATTGTTTGCATTGCTAAATAATGTCGAAGAAAAGCGGTTAATTCACCCATTCCTGATTTACCAACTTTTCGTTTCTCTTGCAATAATTCTTCAATCTTTTCCCAATATTTAGTAAAAGCATTTTCTTGTTGAGATGTCGGTAACATCATTGCAATATAGTTGCGTACTAAATCTGCCTGAGTTAACGGTTTACCTTTAGCATTAAGACTTTCAAAAATATGACAAGGGCTTTCATTTTTATTGAGTTCTATGAAAACAACTTGAAAGCAGTTCTGTAAGACCGTAAAAAACGTACCAATATCTAGTTCACCTTGTTTAACTTTAGATTCAATCTCGCGATAGAAATAATCATAAGCTTTAGGGATGCCAGATTCACTTTGATTAGGGGTTTCTTCTAAAATAATTGCTTGATAAGCTTGACGATCACCATATTTATTGGTTGGTAAAAGTTTAAAATAAACCTCCCCTTCCCCTTCTTCATCTGAATTGACTAAAAATTTACTAATTTTACTGGAAAGCTTTGGCTCATTAATCTTGACAAGATCCCGCAAAACGATAAACAGTAAGGATAAAGTTGTCAAACGTTGCTGACCATCAACCAAATTAAAAGCTGGTATTGTGCCATTACGTGTTCCATCATTGATGACTACCAAAGACCCTATAAAATGTTCTGGTTCTCGTTCTGAATCGTATTCCTGATAAATTGCGATCGCATCTTCTAATAAGTCTTTCCATTCTCTTGTTTCCCAACTATATTGGCGTTGAAAGTGGGGCATAACATAATGAATCCCACCACCTGAACTGAAAACTTTTGAAATTTTGTAACTATCTGCTTTCATTACCAATCACTCCAAATATATCTAAAATTTTTTGGTCACTTAAGCCACAGGTATCGCTACCAAGTGGAATATTCTAATCATAGTCAAGAGGCAGGCCCAAAAGCCTGCCCCAAACTATCCTACTCTACCCCCTCAATCCGGTCTTCCACCTCCTGATAAAGTTCACGCAACCTGTCCAAATTACTCTCCGAAGTCTCCCAATAACCCCGGCCATTCACCTCAAGCAAAGTGCTCACAATCTTGCGGAAAGAATGAGGATTCAAATTCAGCAAACGCTTCTGCATCTCCTCATCTTGGATAAACGTACCGTTCACATCCTCATACACCCAATTATCCACCGCACCCGCAGTCGCACTCCATCCAGTCGTATTCACCAGACGCTTAGAAATCTCCCGCACGCCTTCATAACCGTGCGATAACATCCCCTCGTACCACTTCGGATTCAGCAGCTTTGTGCGCGAATCTAAACGCACGGTTTCTGATAGCGTCCGTACCTGCGCGTTCGCTGTGGTGGTATCAGCAACAAAGGATGTTGGTTGCTTCCCATCGGCGCGCAAACTGCCGATTAATTTAGTCGGATCGGAGTCGAAATAGTGCGACACGTCAGTTAGCGAAATCTCCGCAGAATCCAAGTTTTGGAAGGTGACATCAGCAGTTTTCAAGGATGACTCAAAAATCTGTCTGTCTTGTTCCATTGTTCCGGGATTGTCGGAAGAAAAGGCGAAGGATTTGCGGGTTAAGTACATTTCCTGCAACTCGGCTTCGCTTTCCCAGGTGCTGTTTTCTACCGCCAAGTTGACGTTAGATGAATAGGAACCAGAAGCATTGGAAAAGACGCGGGTTGCTGCTTGGCGCAGGTTGATTCCCATTTCTTCCGCTTGTTTCAATGCGTGTTTGCGGACGAAGTTCATCTCTAAAGGTTCGTCGGCTTCCGCTGCCATTTTCACGGCTTTATCTAACAGGTTCATTTGGTTGATGAACAAGTCGCGGAATACGCCGGAACAGTTAATTACTACGTCGATTCGTGGGCGGCCTAATTCTTCTAAAGACAGCAATTCCAGTTTGTTGACGCGGCCCAATGCGTCGGGTACTGGCTTCACTCCCACCATCCACATTACTTGGGCGAGGGATTCGCCGTAAGTCTTGATGTTGTCGGTTCCCCACAATACAACGGCGATGGTTTCTGGGTAATTTCCGCCGTTATCCAGGCGCTGTCTTTCTAATAGTCTGTCAACGACAACTTTAGCAGACTTAACTGCTCCTGTTGTAGGGATTGACTGCGGGTCCAAAGCGTGCATATTCTTGCCAGTTGGCAAAACATCCGGGTTGCGAATCGGATCGCCACCAGGGCCGGGGAGAATGTATTCGCCTTCTAATGCGCGCAACAAGGCGCCCAATTCGTTATCGGCGCAAACTTGTTCTAAGCAGAATTCCAGATACTCAAACAGCGGTTTAATCAGGTCTACATCGACCTTTTTGTAGCCTGCTGCGTGTAAGGATTCAATCCAAGGTGTTTTCTTGCCCATGTTGAAGAAATTCAACTTGGAAACCAGGGAAACTCGACCCTCAGCATCGGTTTGTTCCTTGACTAAAGCGGTGACGGCATCGCGACAGGCTAAGGTGATGTTTTGCAGCAATTCGACATCGGTTAAAATGCCTTTGTCGTTGTTGGTGTAGATATCGTCAATATTCCGATCGCAACTTAAAGCAATAATCCGCGACAAACTGACTAATCCGTCTTCTTCCCGGTCTAAATTAGCAATGTTAACCAGAGTTGCGATCGCCTCTTCCGCAGTCGGCGGCTTCCCAACAACGTGCAAACCACAAGGTAACAACCGCGACTCAATCTCCATCAACTTGCGGTAAACCAAGCCAACTAAATTGTCCCTTTCCTCCGCAGTCATGCCCGCAGCAACACCTCTTTCTTGTTCGGGAGGTAGATCGATATCTTTGTCTAAATTGACCAAACGGCATTTTTCAACGATCGCATCCACAATCGGCACACCCCGCCCAGTGTCTTTCAAAGTTTGATAAGAAGCAATCAACTCGCTGAGTTCCTGCAAACCTTTATACAACCCAGCATTTTCAGCCGGAGGAGTCAGATAGCTAATAGTTTCAGCATAACTGCGACGCTTCGCAATTGTTGCCTCGCTGGGATTATTCGCAGCGTAGTAATAGAGGTTAGGAATCTTGCCTATCAAACTGTCAGGATAACAATCCACAGACATTCCCATCTGCTTACCGGGCATGAATTCTAGGGAACCGTGAGTGCCAAAGTGCAGCACCGCATCCGCACCCCAAATGCGTTCTAAATACGTGTAGTAAGCAGCAAAACCGTGGTGCGGACTAGCAGAACGAGAGAACAACAACCGCATCGGATCGCCTTCGTATCCAAAAGTAGGTTGCACTCCGATAAACACATTGCCGAAGTGTTTCCCGTAAATCAGCAAATTTTGTCCGTCGCTGTTCAAATTTCCCGGAGGTGGCCCCCAATTTTCCTCCAAACGTTCCGAGTAAGGAGTGAATTCTTCATACTCCGCTACAGACATCCGGTAAGCAACATTTAATTCCGGGCTTTGGTATTGGGCTGTTGCGTCGTGGATGACTTCTTGCATCAGTTTTTCGGCGGAATCTGGCAATTCTGGCAAGTCGTAGCCGTTGCCTTTTAAGGCTTTCAATACTTCGTAAATCGAGCCAAAAACGTCCAGGTAAGCGGCAGTTCCAACGTTACCTTTATCGGGAGGGAAACTGAAAACTGTGATGGCAACTTTCTTGTCTAATTTTGGTTTGCGACGCAGCGTTGCCCACTTCATGGCACGCTGGGCGATCGTCTCAATTCGATCTTGTAGCGCGATCGCCTTTCCAGTTGCGCCATCACGTCCCGACACAATAATCGGTTCGATCGCACCATCCAACTCAGGAATCGCAACTTGCAAAGCAACTTGAATCGGGTGCAAACCTAAATCGCTATCTTCCCATTCTTCAGTAGTTTGGAAAACCAGCGGCAAAGCCACCATGTAAGGACGATTTAATTTTTTCAAAGATTCGATCGCCTTTGGGTGATCTTGCTTCGCCGGGCCACCCACCAAAGCAAAACCAGTCAGAGAAACCACCGCATCAACAATCGGCAGAGGCGTAACACCTTTCGCCACAACTTCCAAGAAGAAAGTTTCAACAGGTTTCGAGAAGTCCAAACCGCCAGCAAAAATCGGTATAACGCGCGCGCCCATTGCCTCCAATTCCTGCACCATTGCTACATAGTGCGCGTCATCTCCTGTCACTAAGTGAGTGCGTTGCAAGACTAAACCAATGCAAGGTGCGAGGGGATCTTTGAGATCCGCAGAAATATCTGTGCGGGCATTAAACCAGTTCAGATATGATTTGACATCTTCAAACATGGACGGTGCCAAAGGATGCCAAATTCCCATGTCTAGGTAAACAACTGGTTCTTGGAAAGAAGACTTTGACAAATCTTTGAAGACATATTTTTGTGACAACATCAGCAAGAAGTTTTCCAAGTTTTCTTGGGAACCTCCCAGCCAATATTGGAAACTCAGCATGAAGTTGCGGGCATCTTGGGCTTTGTCAAGAGGCAAATATTTCAGCACTTTCGGCAAAGTTTGCAGCAGTTTCAGCATTCCGTCTTGGAAGGAACTCCCGGATTTTTCCTTCCGTTTTTTCATGAATTCGCCGATCGCACTTTTGCTTTGTCCCAACTGTGCCATCGAGAAACTGCCCATTTTATTGAGCCGCATCACCCCCGGCATTGACGGGAAGACGACGGCGACATCCAAGCGATCGCGTACTGGTTCCACCGCCGCTACCACTTTTTCGGCCAAGTCTTCGATAAAAATTAGAGAAGCTATAAATACGTTGGCATCCGCGACATCCCGTTTGAAAGCTTCGTAGTTTTCCGGGCTGCGGAGTTCCTCGATCAGGTAGCCACTGATTTCGATCGCCAAATTTGGATTTTTCTTATTTATCGATCGAACCGCTGCGGACAGGGCGCTTTGATACTGCGGTTCGAGTACGACATAGACCACCTTCAGTAGCGATCGGCCTTGCAAGTTTTCCGGCACGATGTGGCGAATGGTGGGCTTGACGTGAGTGAACATCCGGTTAGGCTCCTTTAAGATGCTGTTTTTGGGAAGCGGTAATTTTTTACCCTATAAGCATTATTACCAGAAAACGCTGGCTATTAGGCGATTTGATCCTGCCAATTACACAATTCGACAAATTTATTGCAACTTTTCGTTACATTTCTTGCTGAATTCGTTGAGCAAACACTCCATTTTTTCTTTACAAAAATTTACTTGACATTGTGATTTTAATATGTATCATGTATAAATATAAAAGCAAAATAATCAAAAATCAAACAATTTTTGAGAAATAAATCCTGAAAACAGTTCCAATTTTTGTAGCAAAAATCAACCTTTCGATAGAGTAATTAACAAAGGCAAGAAAATCATACTTGTGGAAGGTAGAAAAAACTCTTTGGATAATTAGTGTTTCAAAAACTTTAATATTTATCCAGGAATTAAAAAACATTTCATAAACTCTGTAGTGTGTAAGTTCCTGATCTGCGATTAAAAGGATGGAAATCTAATTGGTATTCACAATCAAACTCATCAAAAAACTAGGAAACAAACATGGCTAACTACGCAATTTTTGACGAACAATACTACCTTGCTTCATATCCTTGGCTCAAACCAGCCATTGATGCAGGAATCATCAAATCTGGAAGAGAACACTTTGAAAAATTCGGTCAAGCTGGCGGTCTAACGAAAGTATCCCGCTATTTTGACGAAGCTACTTACCTTAGTGTCAACACAGACCTCAGACCCTTTGTCCGCACAGTCAATCCAAACGCACCTTTTGCGACTGGGCTAGATCACTTTATCCAGTTCGGTTATGAAGAAGGACAGCGCCGCAGCGCAGCATCGCCTGAGTATAGCGAAGATTTTTATTTAGCAAATAACTCAGAATTGCGATCGTTTGTAGGCCCCAATGCAGCTTTCAAATCAGGATACCAGCATTTCATTCAATTCGGGGCGAAAGAAGGTCGTTTTGGAACTTCATTTTTTGAACCAGAATACTTAAAAGAAAACCCCGATATTGTGCCATTTGTCAACTCTGGAACCTTGAAAACTGGTCGCGAACACTATTTCAATTTCGGAAAAAACGAGCCTAACCGTTCTGCTACTTTTGTCGGTAGCCGCAGCAACGACATCATCACTGGTGTTGGTGTGGGGAGCACCGAACTGATTGGAGTGGAAGTAGGTATCGACCCCCAACGCAATCGGCAGTATGAAAGCTTTGGAACCAATGAGTTCGATGTCTTGATAGGTAGCCCAGGAGTTGATACATTCGTACTCGGAGTTCCTGCTACAACTGGGAATGTCACTCCGACCCCACTCTATTTGGGTAACGGTCAAGCTACTATTCGGAACTTCAACGTAGATGACGATTTTGTCCAACTGCAAGGAACTTCTTTAGACAGCTATCAGCTAGTTCCTGTTGGCAGTAATTTGTCAATCCAAACACGTTTTGGAGACGTGCTCGGTGTGATTGAAGGAGGAGCTGGCTTGGGTTTGATCGCCCAAGGTACTAATGGTAATGGTACTTTCTTGATTGGATAACCCTTGGTCATTGGTCATTAGTCATCAGTCATTAGCTAGTGGTGATGATTGATGACTTTTTTTTATCTGGAAAGCTAATGAGTATTCAAGCTCAAAATCATCCAAACATCAGGAGTAAAACATGGCTAACTACACAATTTTTGACGAACAATACTACTTGGCTTCATATCCGTGGCTCAAACCAGCCATTGATGCAGGAATCATCAAATCCGGCAGAGAACACTTTGAAAAATTTGGTCAAGCTGGTGGCCTCACCGCAGTATCGCGTTACTTTGACGAACAAAACTATCTAGCTCAAAATCCAGATATTGTTCCCTCAATCCGCAACTCCAGCAATCCAAACGCGCCTTTTGCCTCTGGTTTAGACCATTTTATTCAGTTTGGCTACGAAGAAGGCCGCACGCGAGTGTCGCTTGACTACGACGAAGCATTTTATTTAAAACGATACCCCGTACTTGTGCCGTTTGTACAGAACGGAACTTTTAAATCTGGTTTAGAGCACTTCATCAAATTCGGAGCCAAAGAAGGTCTCTATGCGAACACATTTTTTGAATCACAATACTTGCTGAAACACCCCGCTGTAGCAACAGCAGTCAAGGCGGGAGTGTTCAAAACAGGCGCAGAACACTACCGAAAATTCGGGCAATTTGAACCCGCTCTTCCCTTTGTCGATATAATTTTTTTCGGAACTTCCGGTAATGATACCGTCCAGGGTTTCGGGGTGGAAAATGTTAACATATCTGGAGTTCAATATGCTCTAGACGCTAACGGCAGGTTGCCGTTTCAAAGTCCGGGCAGGGATGAATTCGATACTCTCATTGGCGGTAGCGGTCGCGATAACTTCGTGTTGGCCGTTACCATCCCAGGTATAGGGGGTAGCAGACCGACGCCTGTCAACGTGCAGTTCTACGATGGGCCAGGTTTTGCTAAAATTCAAAACTTTACTGAAGGTCAGGATACGATTCAGTTCGGCTCTGCATCATTCGATAAATTTTTGGTGTTTCCCATCAACAATAATCGAGATTTAGCAATCCAAACAAACGGCTTGCCATTCTTTACACCAAATGGAGGCGACCAACTTAGTTATGGTGATACGATCGCTGTAATTGAAGGCGCTGGAAATCTCACTTTAAAGCCATTGTTTATACCAACTAAACTTGGCACTTTTGTCGGCTAGAAATCCACAAACGATTAATTAGTTTGAATCTATTACCAGGAGCTGGTTTTTCGAGATTTTTACTTGGGTAGAAATCTCGAAGCTATTGGGGAGTTGGCTTGGGCTGCTGGGGAGTGCGATCGCAAATTTATTGATTAATTTTACCCTCCAGAAACCGGATTTATCGAATCAACCCGGTTTCTAAGTCTTTAATGCCGATCGCACTTTTTTATTCCGGCAACTCGCCAAAGCGATCGCGGTATCTGGCAAGCTGCTGTTGTATTTCCTCCGCTCTTTGTTCTGATTCCTCCGCTCTTTGTGCTGATTCCTCCGCTCTTTGCTGTGCTCGATCGGCAGTGTCTTCAGCCGTCAAATACCTACTACCTCGTTCATCAAACCAGTACAAAACCTCCAACTGTCGTTCCCCATCGCTGTAACGACCTCGACCGATTCCTAAACCCACTTCCGGCATCCAGAAAGGTTCACCAATTTGCTGTTCGTACTCGCCATTTACCAAACGATAAACTTCAAACGGTTGATGTTGGTCTCGCCGCCAGTAGTACGGATTGTAAATCACATAGTAAAGCACCCCCAACTTCGCGTAAATATCAATTTTTTTATCGTATTCACCGCCGTAAGTTTGAGAAACAATCTCTAGGGCAAAAATCGGGGGAATATTATTTTCTTCCCACAGGACGTAACTGAGGCGCAAAGTCTCGCCTTTGAACCTTTCGACACCCAAACTCAAGAAGCCGTCAGGAACGATTGGAACCAGATGACTTACTCCCGTCGTGTGATAAACTCCCATATCCACCGCAAAAAACCAGTCATTCCGCTGCCGCCAGTGAAATTTGAGCAAGAATAACAGTAAGTTGGGAAGAAAGTTTTGATTTTCGTTATCCACGGGAGTATCATCCGAAGAAGGCAGTTCGGCGCTAGTTGGCAAACGCATTTCTCGATCGAATAGTAGCATGATAGAAAAATGGCAAATTTATTCATTAATTGTACCATCCAGAAATCTGGTTTCTCCACTAAACCCGGTTGCTAAGTCTTTAATAGATATCTTGCGAAAGTCAAATTCACCCCCCTTAGTCCCCCCTTAGTAAGGGGGGAAACAAGAATAATCTTGCCCCCTCCCCTTACTAAGGGGAGGGTTGGGGTGGGGTGCATGGTATTTTTGCAAGAGTTCTAATACCGATCGCGCGATCGCTTCAAAACCTCAACAGCATCTTGATGCCCCTCAGAAGATGCCCAAATTAACGCCGTCCAAGTATTATGATCTTTAGCCTTAATATCAGCTCCCTTCTCAATCAACAATTCCACAACTTCAGTACGCCCACTACCAGCCGCACTCATCAAAGCCGTCAAACCAAAATTAGTTTTAGCATTTACCTCCGATCCGGCCTCCAACAAAAGCTGTACAATCTCCCTATGTCCGGCAGCAGCAGCACTCATTAACGCTGTCCAGCCGTCATTATCCTGACTGTTGACATCCGCACCATCCGCGAGCAATTTTTTGGCGATGTCAAAATGGCCAGCCTCAGCCGCAACCGTCAAAGCCGTCGAACCTTCCTCATCTTTGGCATTGATATCTGCATATTGTTCCGCACCTTCTAAAGTAGAAACATCACCAGTCTTGGCCACATTCATTAAATCTGTCATATTCTCCTTTGCATCCTCTAAAATATTGAATTCCATGACAGTAGACATTTTAGTCCTCTCCAACGGCCCCGGAGAATTAGCAACTTGGGTACGTCCAGTTGTACAAGCTTTGCGACAGCATTTAGGAGGCGATCGCACATCTGTCCGCATTTCCGTTGTCTTGTCCCCCTGTCCCCACGCCACGGGCAAAGAAGCAAAAATCGCAGCTTCCTACCCAGAAGTTGACAGAGTGCAAGCCCCAGAGCATTTTCTGCCATTCCTATTATCTGGCAAAACTGCTGCAAATTGGGATTGGCACGAAACAGGAGTTGTCTTATTTTTAGGCGGCGACCAATTCTTTACAGTTGTTATTGGTAAAAGGCTAAAATATCGCACTGTTATCTATGCGGAATGGGACGCGCGGTGGTATCGCTGGATTGACAAATTTGCAGCCATGAAACCGGAAGTTGTTGATAAAATTCCCCAAAAATATGCTAATAAATTTACAGTTGTGGGAGATTTGATTGCAGAAGTAGGCGATCGGAAATTGGATAGGGCGGGCACGGATAAATTGGACAGGGCGGGCACGGATAAATTGGACAGGGCGG
>NZ_NXIB02000006.1 GCF_002412335.2 Tychonema bourrellyi FEM_GT703 | reverse complement strand
TTCACTTTTACCCCCTCAATCCGCGTATGTGCCAGTTGGGGGTGCGGAATGTGGGTAAGAAGGGGGACTTTGATCGGACTCCTGTCCCCCCCTTGGGAAGGGGGGTTAGGGGGGATCTGGCCTTAATAGTCAAACAGTAGTCTCTGAAGGGGTTTGACGTTAAGTTGACACGAATGGGCAGTGCCGTGTCCTAATTTTGGCTAAAAATCCAAAATTAATTAAGCGCCGCCCAGCACCCAATGCACCAGAGTCCGAACCCCAAAACCCGTAGCACCAGGGCCATTGTAGCCATTTTCTTTTTCAGTCCAAACCGGGCCGGCAATATCTAAATGCGCCCAAGCAGTATCCTTCACAAACTGCTTCAAAAATAGCGCGGCCGTAATTGCTCCACCGGGACGAGGCCCGGTGTTTTTCATGTCAGCGTGCAAAGCTTTCAATCCTTCAAAATACTTGTCTTCCATCGGCATTCGCCAAAACTTTTCTCCGGCCATTTCTGAGGCGGCGACAATTTCGGAGGCAACGCTATCTTGAGGACTCCACAAACCAGCGATATCATCACCCAAAGCAACTACGCAGGCACCGGTGAGAGTTGCTAAATCAACGATCGCATCAACTCCCAATTTATCAGCAAATACCAAAGCATCAGCCAGGGTTAAACGCCCTTCTGCGTCGGTATTGTTAACTTCGATTGTTTTGCCGTTGGAAGCTGTGAGGATGTCTCCAGGGCGCATGGCGTGGCCGCTGATCATGTTTTCAGTGACGGCGCTGATAAAGTGAACTTCGACATCGGGTTTGATGTGACCGATCGCCTTTGCCGCACCCAAAGTAGCAGCCGCGCCGCCCATATCGATTTTCATCATTTCAATGCCACTACCGACACCTTTGATGTTCAAACCGCCGGAATCGAAAGTCAATCCTTTGCCGACAATTGCTATTTTGCGGCGCGGTTTGCCTGCTGGTTTGTAAATCAGGTGAATGAATTTTGGTGGCAAGTCCGATGCTTGGGCCACACCGAGAAATGCTCCCATGCCGAGTTTTTCGCAGTCTTCTCGCTCCAAGATTGTTAATTCTAAACCGCATTCAGCAGCCAGACTTTGGGCAGTTTCGGCCATTGTAATTGGGGTGACGGAATTGGCTGGTGCTGCGACCAATTCCCGTGCTAAAATGACTCCGGCAGTGATTTGTCGGGCGCGGACGATCGCACTTTCGCTAGCGACAAAACCCAGTAAGTCTATTTGGTCGATCGCTCCGCTTTTGTCTTCGGGTTCCGACTTAAAACGGTGATCTAGATGCAGAGCGAGTTCTACACCTTCGACGATCGCACTGGCTGTAGCATCCGGTGCATTTTTCCACACAGGAAAGCTAATTCCGAGGGTTTGGCATTTTTCCTTTTTGGCTAGCTTGGCGCAAATACCGGCTGCTTGCCGCAAAGTGTCTAATTTTAAGTGATCTGAAGAGCCCAAACCGACAATCGCAATTTTGCGAAGGGGACTATTGCCCCCAACGCGGGTAATGGCACTGGTACCAGCTTTGCCCTTAAAATCGGCTTCTTCAATCAGCTCTTTCAAAGTGCCCATGAGCTTTTCATCTAATTGTGCCAAGTCCCCGGTGAGCTCTACCGCGTCCTCAAATAGACCAATTGCCAGGGCATCTCCTGTCCACACAGAGCGGGGTGTATCGGTGACTCGAAATTCCATGTTGTGATTTGCAATTTTGATTTCAGATTTTGATTGTACTTTGTAGTTGGTGGTTTGTCGTTTTTTATTTTTTCGAGTAAATAGATCGATCGTACTTTCTTAAATTACCCATGCTAAAGCGACGCAAAACCCGATTTTCTGTTTTAATAGGCGTTTCAATTTGCGTTATGGCGATCGGCTCTTTGGTGGGTGCCGCAAAATTGATGAGTATCGGCCCGTTCCAGAAGGCTGAGCCAGCACAGAATGCAGCAAATTCCGATTCAGAAGTGAAGACGCTGGTATCGCTGTCACCGACGGAAAGAGCGACGCAATTAGATGCGATCGCGGTCAGTAAATCTGCTTCTGCAAACCAACAACCAGCCTCCTCCAAAAGCCGCGCCCGCTATCTGCTTGCCACAGATTTAATCCAGCAAGGAAATGTCACCAAAGCATTAACTTTACTGGACAAATTAGAGCAAGAATATCCACTTTTAGCTTCTCACATTGCGCTAAAACGGGCAGAAGCTTACCAATTAAGCGGCGACCAAGACAAAGCAGAAAAAGCTTGGCAGGAACTGCTAAAAAATTATCCGACTCAGCCCGTAGTTGCGGAAGCTTTGTATTTTTTAGGAAAGTCTAAACCGGAATATTGGCAGCAAGCAATTACTCAATTTCCCGCTCATCCCCGCAGTGTAGAAATTGCCCTCGCTAAGTTAAAAGAAAATCCCAATCAGCCACAGTTGATGCTGATAGTAGCAAAACACGGTCATTATGTCAATGATTACGGTACAATTTTAGAAAAACTGGTGCAGCAAAACAGCAGCGCTTTGAAACCAGAAGATTGGGAAGAAATAGCTTTTGGCTATTGGGAAAAACAGGATTATGGCAAAGGTGCGATCGCCTACGGGAAAGCTCCCCGCACCGCCAAGAATCTTTACCGTAAAGCTCGCGGTTTGTGGCTGGATGGGAAAATACCAGAATCGAAGATTGCCTATCAAGAATTAATCAGCGAATTTCCCGATTCCGAAGATACTGGTTTAGGCTTAATACGGCTGTCGCGGTTGAATGAGCCGAAAGATGCGATCGTTTTGCTCGATCGAGTAATTAGCAGTTTCCCCAATCATGCCCCCGAAGCATTATTAGATAAATCCCAACTTCTCGACAAACTAGGGAGCGCCACATCCGCCTCAGAAACGCGCAAATTGCTATTGACAAAATACAACAATTCTGATAAAGCAGGCGAACTGCGATGGACTGTCGCCCAGCAATTTGCCAAAGGCGGAGACGTGAATTCAGCTTGGAAGTGGGCCAGAGAACTAACTACCCATAATCCTGATAGCGAACTAGCACCAGAAGCAGCATTTTGGGTGGGAAAATGGGCCAAACAAATCGGACGCGAACAGGACGCAAAAACAGCATTTGAGTACACTATTATACGTTATCCCGAATCCTATTTTGCATGGCGATCGGCTGCACTTCTCGGCTGGCCTGTAGGCGACTTTACCACAGTCCGCGACTTGTCTCCGAATGTAGTGCGCCCCCCTCAGCGCGTCGAACCAACCGCAGGTTCTCCTATTCTGAAAGAACTGTATCAATTAGGACAAGACAGAGACGCTTGGACGCTGTGGCAAATTGAATTTACAAACCGCGTAGAACCAAGTATTTCGGAACAGTTTACCGATGGTTTAATGCGAATTGGTGTCGGAGATAACTTAGATGGTTTGTGGATGGTGGGGAGTTTGCGTCAGCGGGAAAAACCCGCAGAAAGAAAGGAATATTTAGTTCTCAGACAGCAGCCGAATTACTGGCAAACTTTGTATCCTTTCCCCTATCTAGAAAACATCGTTAAATGGTCGCAAGAACGCCAAATAAATCCACTTTTAGTGACAGCATTAATCCGGCAAGAATCGAGATTTATGCCCAAAATTAAATCCTCAGTTGGGGCTACAGGTTTAATGCAGGTAATGCCGGAAACTGGTGCTTGGGTGGCGCAGCAAATTAACTTCAAAAAGTATTCATTGGAGAATGTGGATGATAATATCAAACTGGGAAGTTGGTATTTAGTTCACACCCATGATGAGTACAAGAATAATTCTATGTTGGCTGTGGCGAGTTACAATGCCGGGCCGAATGCAGTAGCAGATTGGTTGAAGAGATTTAGCTTTAGTGACGCGGATGCTTTTGCAGAAAAGATTCCGTTTCCTGAAACGAAAGGATATGTGAAATCGGTGTTTGAAAATTACTGGAATTATCTGCGGATTTATAATCCAGAGGTTAGCAAGTTAATCAGAGATAATTACGCGGCTTCTCAACAAAAATCAAAATAGAGGACACGGCAGTGCCCATTGGTGTCAACTTAAGCCTGAAACCCTTGAGAAATCTCGTTTTTACCGCAGTCTAGATCCCCCTAAATCCCCCTTAAGAAGGGGGACTTTGAGAAGACTCCTGTCCCCCCCTTCTTAAGGGGGGCTAGGGGGGATCTGGGCCTAATCGTCAAACAACAGTCTCTGACAGGGTTTGACCTTAAGTTGACACCAACGGGCACTGCCGTCTCCTAATTTCTGTACAGCAATTATGAATTTTTTAACTTAAATTCGTCAAATTTCACTACTTCTGACTCTGGCTTTCGGGTGTCAAAATAGTAGCTACTCACAACACCATCACCGGTATCAAAAATACTGAAAGCTGTAATATCATTACTGTCAATATATGGTAGTGGCTGACCATCTTCTAGCAGCGGTGTAATTGTGGGTATCACAGGATTTAAGCCGTTGGGGTCTCCTATTGCAGTGTAGTCTTCGCGATAGGCTGGTGGTACGAATCTGCGTTTTTTCCCGAAGAAAGCGCCATAACTGTTGCCAACATTAGAAGTCTCTAAAAAGTGCATTCCGCTGGGACTAACAAACCGATTCCACAGGTGTGAATGTCCGTACAATACTAACTGTACTTTGGCTTTTTCTAACAGCGGAATTACATCCCTAATAATGTAATCTTGTTTTTTGGGATACTCGTAACGCACCATCTTAATATTACCTTGTTCATCGCGATCGACTATTTGCACTGGGTCAGTATAAGCAGGTACTATATTGTCGCCCAGAGAATGGGGCGGATGGTGAAACATCACAACTTTATATTTTGCTTGCTGAAATTCTGGGCTATTTAACTCTTTTTGCAGCCAATTATATTGCGGGCTATCCTTGGCAATTGGCTCAAAAATATGCTGTCCATATCCCCATTTTTCAAAATTATTAAAATCTTCGTTGCGTTCCCGATATCTGCCTTTTGCACCTGGATCTAGGTTGGGAGTTCGCCAGATATTGGTAATATATAAAGTCACTAGCCGCACATCACCAAAAGTGACAGCATAGTAATTTTTGTTGCCGGGAAGAGTGAAAATTTCGTTGTAAGTATCGCTATTAAAAGTGTTGTTTTTCAGCCAATTATCTTTGTCTGTTACGGCAGATTTTTGAGTTTTGGATTGGTAGATTTTCTCGGCAGCCGCGCGCGGAAAAGGATCATTGAATTGGTCGTTGAGTTTGCTAATTGTTGAAAATCTGCCCATAATTTCATGGTTGCCAATGGCGGGAAATAAAGGTGCGTGTTGAATCAGTTCGCCCCCGGTGTATACTGTTTGGGTGCCGTTTTTGTCGAGTTGAGAGAAGCCACGCCCTTGCAAGCAGGGAAAGAAAGCGCGGCCGCGAAGGTCATCGAACCATTCGGAAGCGCGATCGGCTATATTGATTAAATCACCAGCCATGAAAACGGCATCAACTTTGCCAATTGTTTCAGCTACTTTCTGGAGGTTTGCTGCTGTCATTGGCATCAATTGATGATCGGAAGTCAGGAGAATTTGGAGGGTAACTCCTGCTGTTGGTGTTGGTGAAAGGGTAAAAATTTTGCTGCTGACAGATTCGTTGTCTTCTCTGTCACTGGTGACTAAATAAGGAATGGTAACACCGGGAATTAAATTTGCAACTTTTGCTTCGTGACGCCAGATATCGCGAACAATTGAATTGTTATCAACAATGCCATGTTTCCGCTGATCTGAAATGTACGAGTCTTTGTCTTCGCGAGTGCGACTTAGTTTCGTGGTATTTGCAGTCACACTTTGACTCAACTCTTCGCCATAAATAACTTTGTTGCTAATACCTGCAAATTCGGTAAACCAGACAACTCGCACGGAGTTTACTGTTGGGAGTTGCAGAAATGGATCGGTTAAAAGTTGTGGTTTGTTGAGATGGGATTTCATAATTAAGCCAAGCAATAGAACAATCGCAAGTAAAATAGCAAAAAACCAAGGGTTGCGAGGGGATTTTCTAAGATTTTCTCTGGGTTCGGGGAGTGGTGTAAACATAAATTATTAGTTATTAGTTATTAATCAACTTTACAACCGCTTGGCCATGAAAATATCTGGTTTCCCAATTCCGTCATGAATTTACATACTAATTTTGTAGGCTGTTAACACTTCTGAGAAAAAAGGTCACGGGATGCTGCTAGAATGTATTTTGATGGAGGTAAAATCACTCACTTACAGTTGAGCTTGTATCGTAGCACATAATTGACTAACTGGAGTCGATCGCGATCGCCCAAAATACAAAAATTCATCAGTGCGATCGCCCGATCGCGATCGCTGAGACAATTTAGAGTTAAGATTAAGATACAATAAGTTGCTAACTGTGCGATTCGTTTAGCCGAAACTGAGTAACGATACTTAGGGGATGGCTAGGATGACTATAAAGTCATCACAACTAAATACACATCTGGGTGCAGGTCATCCCTAGTCCCAGTCCGCAAGTGCAGCGGTTAAAGCATATCCCCTACTTTGTTAGGTAGCAACTAACAGAGTAAAGCGGGGATAAAAGGCAGACTACTGGTAGCCGAAACTGGTAACTGTCGAGCAAGAGTTCATGTGTAGTGAAAACAAAGATGTGTCTGAACCATCGTTAACTCTAGATGGTCTAACGGCTCAATCAGAATAAGACCGTCGCAAAACACGGTAAAGACTGATTAAGACCAAGCCAAAAGGCAAGGATAGGGCATAGGCGATTTGTTTACCGACCTATAAGCACCGCCCATAAACCCGGTGGATAGCATCGCACTAAAAACTCAAACAATGTGTATTTGGAACGAAGTAACTCTCATATATTTCTGGAATCATGTCGATTATCCAGTAAGTAGCTAACGAATAATATATGGGAGAGGGATTGTATCAGAAGCCAATGCTCTGTTGTAATAACAGAGATATGCAGACAGGTACACGGTAACTTCAAGGATAGGAACTTAGTAGCAATGAATAAGTCTAAAACGCGGGACAACCCGACGGTGGAATGGAATCAAATCAATTGGCGAAAAGCCGAAAGATTGACATTCAAGTTGCAAAAACGTATCTATCGAGCAAGTGAGCGTGGCGACGTTAAAGCAGTTCGGAAGCTTCAAAAGACCTTGATTAATTCATGGTCTAATAAGGTTCTAGCGGTACGACGGGTCACACAAGATAATACTGGCAAACGTACAGCAGGTGTGGATGGTATCAAATTACTAACCCCAAAGCAACGATTAAAGCTAGTAAGTCAACTCAAAATAACTGGTAAATCTCAACCGACTCGTCGGGTAATGATACCAAAACCAGGAACTAATGAGTCAAGACCATTAGGGATACCCACAATGTACGACCGCACCTTACAAGCAGTTGCGAAAGCAGCACTTGAAGCAGAATGGTTAAGTGATTTAGGCTTAGAATTAAAACCAAGTAAAACAAAATTAACCCACACCCTCAACGAATACAATGGAAATGTTGGGTTTGAGTTTTTAGGATTCCATGTACAACAACATAAGGTAGGTAACTACCGAAGTGCAAAAAGTACAAACGGAGCAACACTCGGTTTTAAAACATTAATCACCCCGTCAAAGCCCAAAGTCAAAACCCATCTAGCTAAAATTGAAGAAGTGATAGATACCCATAACACCGCCCCTCAAGCTGGCTTAATTAGTCGGCTGAATCCAATCATTAAGGGATGGTCAAACTATTACTCAACAGTAGTAAGTAAGGATACCTTTTCAAGGATAGACCACCTAACTTACGACAAGTTAAGAGCATGGGCTAGAAGACGGGGAAAAGGTAGCATCAACAAAGACAAATACTGGCGAACAGTAGGCGACAGAAATTGGTGTTTCAGCACAGAAGAAGGTTTAGAGCTAACCCAACACCAAGCAACGCCTATTATAAGGCACGTTAAAGTAAAAGGCAACTCAACACCTTACGACGGTGACTGGATTTACTGGAGCAAGAGACGGGGAGAATACCCAGAAACGCCGACAAGAGTGGCAACACTATTAAAAGCACAAAAAGGTAAATGTACCCACTGTGGTCTGTACTTCACACCTACGGACACTGTAGAAGTTGACCATATCCAACCCCGCTCCCTAGGCGGTAAGGATGAGTATAAAAACCTCCAACTTCTGCATAAGCACTGTCACGACACAAAAACGGAAAATGACGGTTCCCTTAACAAGAAACCAGTATAACACCCGTTTTGAATTTGTGTCCTTAACAAAGGATGAAGATATCAAGGAGCCGGATGAAGCGAAAGTTTCACGTCCGGTTCTGAAGGAGAGGTAGGGGTAGAAATGCCCCTATCGACTCTAACAGGTGCAAATTCAAGTTCTTGAGAAACTGAAATATGAAAAACCAGACAGACAATGGTTTCCACAATGATTTAGTCGATCGGACTTTTGCTAGTTCAGCAATACCAGATCCGGCCCAATGGGTGAACGAACATCATTTTTTGGCTAATTTTGCCAATCAACTCTCGTATTTGCAACAACATCTCTCCGATGATTGCTTGGAAACTGGCGACAGTTGCGATCGGGCTGAGGGTGAATTGGCGATCGACGCTAAGATTAGAGAGATATTGAAAGCTAGTCTTAGCGATGATTATTGGCAGTATGTCGAAGGTTTATTTTGATATTGGGGATTGGGCATAGGGCATAGGGCATTGGGCATAGGGCATTGGGCATAGGGCATCGGGCATCGGGCATAGGGCATCGGGCATAGGTGATTCCTTTCCCTTTTTTTATGGCTAGGGCGAATCGAGAGGAATTATAGTCGATCGCAAAAACTCAGCACTTTCCTCCGGTAAAGCAGTGTTGATAAACATCCCGCTACCCAACTCAAACCCAGCCTGCTTAGAAACTCTGGGAATAATCGCAATATACCAGTGAAAATATTTTGTTGCTTGTTCGGCGATCGGTACAGAACGGATAGTATAGTTGTAATCAGGATTGTTCAATCCATAATAAAGTTGAGCAAGTACAGTTTTCAAAGCATAAGCAAGGTCAGTAATCTCTCCATGCGACTAATTCAAATGTTATAGTGGACGCAGGAGACAATTTTATTAGCGCCTGGAAGCTGAATTCTGCCCAAATTGCTGAATTAAGTGCGACTGGAGATATTGGAGGTGGATAAACATGGAGAAGTATATTATGAAAGCAATTAAAGTGATGGCAACGATTGATAACAAAGGACAATTGTACATTGATGAACCACTAAAGTTACGACAAAATAGCCGAGTAGAAGTTATCGTGCTCATTCCCGAATTAATAGAAATCAATGAACAGGAACAATCTAAAGAAGCAATTTTAGCAGATTTTCGTCAAGCTTGGCATGAAGCAATGACCGGGAAAACGATTCCTGTTGTCGAAATTTGGGAGGGAATTGATGATGTCTGAACAACCATTAATTCAAGTTGAAGCTGCACCAACATTTACAAAAAATTTACGCAGCCTCGCCAAAAAATATCGTAGTATTCGTGATGATATACAACCAATCATCGAACAACTTGAACGAGGAGAATTACCAGGAGATCAAATATCTGGTATTGGTTATGATGTTTTTAAGTTGAGAGTCAGAAATAGCGATATTCAAAAAGGGAAAAGTGGTGGCTATCGTATGATTTATTATGTCAAAACTACCAACGGAATTATTTTATTGACTGTCTATACAAAATCAGAACAAGCTGATATTCCAGCGGATGAAATCATAGGCATAATTGTAGAATATGAAAGGCATACAGTTGAATATGAAGAAGATTCCTAAGTAGAAAAGTCCAGGACGCATTCTCACGGTGTAATATCAAATCCATTGGCCATCGAAATTATTCATCTCTTTTTTCTCTTCCTCTGTACTCTCTACGGTCTCTGTGGTTAAATCATTCCGAAACAACCGGAAACGGTGTAAAAAAGCTTTAAGATTGCTTTCCTTCGGATTGTTTATGCTAACGCTTCTCTCGCAATGACAGAATTACGTTATCTGTGCATAAGTCCTGGGTCAACAAATCTAACCAAGCCATTTTCTCGCCCTCACCAACAACTCATCCAAACTTTCCACAGGCCAAAACCGCACCATTCCATCCTCCGAACCAGCAATCAAAAACTTGCCATCCCGACTAAAACAAACACTATAAATCGGAGTTTTCAAATCTACAAAATTTGCCTCACCTAAGCTCAAATTCCCCTGATAGCCGCGATACTCCGCCAATAAATTTCCCCGCAAATCCCACAATTTAATACTGCGGTCAATTGAAGCAGTAGCAAGTGTATCTCCCATCGGGCTAAAACACACACTCAACACCGGGCCATCATGTCCGGTGAATGTTACTAAACAGTTGCCATATAAATCCCACAATTTTGCAGTACCGTCATTGGAAGCAGTAGCAAGAACATCTCGATGGGGATTAAAACAAACACTCCATACTGAGTCAAGATGTCCGATCAAAGTCGCTAAACATTTGCCTTGGAAGTTCCACAATTTTGCAGTGTCGTCTCTGGAAGCAGTGGCAATTGTATCTCCCTTTGGGCTAAAATTAACGCTTGTTACCCAGTTTTGATGTCCGGTGAAAGTCATCAAACACTTGCCTCGCAAATTCCACAATTTGGTAGTAGCGTCCCTTGAAGCAGTGGCAATTGTATCTCCCTTTGGGCTAAAACAGACACTCCATACTGAGTCGAGATGTCCGATGAAAGTCGTTAAACATTTGCCTTGGAAATTCCACAATTTTGCAGTTTCGTCTCTGGAAGTCGTGGCGATTCTCGGTTGATTGGGGCTACAACTAACACTTGTTACCCAGTCAGTGTGTCCGGTTAATGTTACTAAACATTTGCCTTGGAAGTTCCATAATTTGGCTGTGCGGTCATTGGAAGCTGTGGCGATTCTATCTTGATAGGGACTACAACTAACGCTATTTACTGATTTTTGATGTCCGCTACAAGTTACTAAATTGTTGCCTTGTAAGTGCCACAATCTGGCAGTGCGATCGTTGGATGCTGTAGCAAGGGCATCTCCATTTGGGCTGAAACTGAGGCTGGTAATCCAACTATCATGTCCGCTGAATGTGACTAAACAGTTGCCTTGTAAGTCCCAAATTTTGGCGGTGCGATCGTTAGAAGCGGTAGCAATTGCATCTCCTGTCGGGCTGAAACTGAGGCTAGTTATCCAACTATTATGTCCGGTAAATGTTACTAAACAATTGCCTTCTAAGTCCCACAATTTTGCAGTACCGTCATAGGATGCTGTGGCGATCGCATTTCCTGTCGGGCTAAAACTCAAGCTAGTTACCCATCCATCATGTCCGCTGAAAGTCACCAAACAGTTGCCTCGGAAGTCCCACAATTTGGCGGTACCATCATAGGATGCAGTGGCCAATGTGTCTCCCTTCGGGCTCAGACAGACACTTGTCACCGATTGCTGATGTCCGCTGAAAGTCACCAAACAATTGCCTTGGAAGTCCCACAATTTGGCAGTACGGTCATAGGAAGCCGTCACCAGCGCGGCCACAGTGGGGCTAAGACGGACGCTAGTTACCCAGTCGTTATGGCCGGTGAATGTCGTTAGACAATTGCCTTGTAAGTCCCACAATTTGGCGGTTTTGTCATCGGATGCAGTGGCGATCGCATTTTGTTTCTGGCTAAAACTAACACTATTTACCCAGTCTTTGTGTCCGCTGAAAGTCGCCAAACACTTACCCTGCAAGTTCCACAATTGGGCGCTACCGTCAATGGAGGCTGTGGCGATCGCATCTTGATTCGGGCTAAAACAAATACTCCTGACGGTGCTCCGATGTCCGACAAACTGATGGCGATCGCGGATTTTGGAGAGAATCACCTGCAAGGCCAACAGGGGACTGGTACTGGGATAGGTGGCAACAGAGGGATTATTTAGCGTCCATTTTTGTAAACTTTCTGCCGCCCCAATAGCTACCCGCAAGGCTTCGATTTGGTTGCGATCGGACTTAAAAAGCTCTAACGCATGGTGTCCAGCTTTTTCAATTTCCATACTTTTTAATTTGACTGGCTGATCAGTTTCCAGTTTGGTAGGTTGGTTTTGGGTCACGACTTCGCGGTCAGCTATTGCCAGTTATGGACTATTTTTTAGTTTCCCATAAAGTTATCGCAATTCATTAAACTTTTTGGTAATCTTGAAAAAGGCGATCGAGGCACTAGCCTTAGACATCAATCTATTTCTTACACCAATTTTTTATGAAGCTGCATAGAATCTGATCCCCCCTAACAAAGAGGGCGGGCACGGGGGCACCGCCCCTACTAAGGGGGGGGACAAGATTCTGATCAAAGTCCCCCTTCTTAAGGGGGATTTAGGGGGATCGAAATATGTGCAACGACCCATTAAATTGGTATCACACCCTAGATTACCTGAAGTAACTATGAAAGCAATTAAAGTGATGGCAACGATCGACGATCGAGGACAATTGTGCATTGATGAGCCACTAAAATTAGAGCAAAATAGCAGAGTAGAAGTAATCGTGCTAATTCCCGAAGTAACAGAAATTAATGAAGATGAGCAATCTAATGAATCAATTTTAGCAGATTTCCGTCAAGCTTGGCAGGAAGCAATGACTGGCAAAACAATTCCTGTTGCCCAAATCTGGGAGGGAATTGATGATGTCTGAGCAACCATTGATTCAAGTTGAAGCTGCACCAACGTTTACAAGAAACTTACGCAACCTCGCCAAAAAATATCGCAGTATTCGTAATGATATACAACCAGTCATTGAACAACTTGAACAGGGAGAGTTACCAGGCGATCGCATATCTGGGATTGGTTACGATGTTTTTAAAGTGAGAGTTAGAAATAGCGATATTCAAAAAGGTAAAAGCGGCGGCTATCGTCTGATTTATTATGTCAAAACTGAAAATGGAATTATTTTACTGACAGTTTATACAAAATCTGCACAAGCTGATATTCCAGCAGATGAACTTACGGGCATCATTTTAGAATACGAACGGCGTGCAGGTGAAGATGAAGAAGATGCCTAAATTTTGGGTCATGGCTTTTGTGCGATCTTCTGTTCAGGTATTATAATATGATCAACCCTTACCTTAATCAACCAGCTATGCAACTTGAAGACTACTTCAACTTCCTAAGACCAGATGATATTCGGCTCAAAGGTTCTCGCATCGGCATCGAAACTATTCTTTATGAATACCTGTTTCGCGCTCGAACTCCCGAAGAAATCGCTAACGTTTATACATCCCTCACCCTCGAACAAGTTTATGCGACAATTTTGTATTACCTGCACAACAAAGAAGCAGTCGGTAAGTACATAACCGAATGGCTGGAATGGGGAGACAAAATGCGAGAAGAACAACGTCGCAATCCTCGTCCAGTGTATGAAAAAATCCGCAAACTGAGAGCAGCAAGAGATGCAATGAGAAAAGCTGATGGCAATCCAGTATCTGTTTGATGAAAATGTCGATCCTGCATATGTTAACCAAATTCGCAGGCGCAATCCCGCTCTGGTTGTTCTAGCAGTGGGAGAACTAACAGCACCTTCCAAAGGCACTCTCGATCCAGAAATTCTTATTTGGTGCGAAATCCACAATTTCATTCTAGTTACCAACAACCGCCGCTCTATGCCAGTTCATTTAATAGATCATCTAGAGCAAAATTGTCATATACCAGGAATATTTATCCTGAATTTCAAGCTGAGTATTGGTCAAAATATTGACGAGCTAATTTTGATTTGTCAAGGATCATTTGATGATGAGTACCAAGATAAAATTGAGCATTTACCGCTACCATAATTTCTCACAGATTCCCAAGATTGACAAAATCCCCCAAAGTCTTAAGGAAAATAAACATACTTTTGCCCCAACTTGTGCAAACAATAGTTAAAAAGACTAGCCGCTGTTAAAGTTAAAAGCAATGTCACAAGATACGATCGAATCAATACTCCACGAAAAACGCCTATTTCAGCCGCCCGCTGAATTCTCCGAAAAAGCTCACATCAAAAGCCTAGAAGAGTACCAAGCCCTCTACGACAAAGCCAAAGCAGACCCCCAAGCATTCTGGGCTGAACTCGCCACCCAAGAATTAGACTGGTTCCAAAAATGGGATGCCGTACTCGACTGGCAGCCGCCTTTTGCTAAATGGTTTGTCAATGGTAAAATTAACATTTCTTACAATTGTCTAGACAGACATTTGACAACTTGGCGAAAGAATAAAGCCGCCCTAATCTGGGAAGGCGAACCCGGAGACTCCCGCACCCTCACCTACGCGCAACTCCACCGCGAAGTTTGCCAAATGGCCAATGTTATTAAGCAATTGGGAGTCCAAAAGGGCGATCGCGTCGGTATTTATATGCCGATGATACCCGAAGCTGCGATCGCCATGTTAGCCTGTGCCAGAATCGGTGCAGTACATAGCGTGGTGTTTGGCGGATTTAGTGCCGAAGCTTTGCGCGATCGGCTCAACGACGGCCAAGCAAAACTCGTCATCACCGCCGATGGTGGCTTCCGCAAAGATACCGCCGTCGGCCTCAAAGCACAAGTAGACGAAGCATTAGCAAATGATGCTGCACCCAGCGTTACCAACGTTCTCGTAGTACAGCGCACCAAACAGCAAATTCACATGGAATCTGGGCGCGATCATTGGTGGCACGATTTGCAAAAAGGTGTATCGGCAAATTGTCCAGCCGAACCGATGGATAGTGAAGATTTGCTATTCATTCTTTACACTTCTGGAAGTACCGGAAAACCGAAAGGTGTCGTCCATACAACGGGCGGTTATAACCTTTATAGCCACATGACAACCAAGTGGATATTCGACCTCCAAGATACCGATGTTTACTGGTGTACTGCTGATGTCGGCTGGATTACTGGACACAGTTATATTGTCTATGGCCCGCTGTCCAACGGTGCGACAACTTTAATGTATGAAGGTGCTCCTCGCCCTTCTAATCCCGGCTGTTTTTGGGATGTAATTGAGAAATATGGTGTCACCATTTTCTACACTGCACCCACCGCAATTCGCACCTTTATGAAAATGGGCGAACACTTGCCAAATGCCAGAGATTTATCATCTTTGCGATTATTAGGAACTGTCGGCGAACCGATTAATCCTGAAGCTTGGATGTGGTATCAGCGCATAATTGGTAACTCGAATTGTCCGATTGTCGATACTTGGTGGCAAACAGAAACTGGCGGAATTATGATAACCGCTTTACCCGGTGCAATCCCCACAAAACCAGGTTCTGCAACCCTTCCTTTTCCCGGAATTATTGCCGATGTCGTTAACCAAGATGGCGAACCAGTAACTAATGAAAGTGGTGGTTATTTAGTTGTGAAACATCCTTGGCCGGGCATGATGCGGACTCTTTACAATGATGCCGATCGCTTCCGTCGTACTTATTGGGAGTATTTGCACCCGAAAGATGGCGAATTTGTGTACTTTGCGGGGGACGGCGCGCACAAGGATAAAGACGGTTATTTCTGGGTAATGGGCCGCGTTGATGATGTGATTAATGTGGCAGGACATCGACTCGGTACGATGGAAGTTGAATCAGCTTTGGTATCTCATCCAGCGGTGGCGGAAGCTGCGGTTGTTGGGAAACCGGATGAGATTAAAGGTGAGGAAATTGTGGCTTTTGTGACGCTGGAAAATACGCAGCAACCTAGCGATGAATTGGCTAAGGAATTGAAGCAGCACGTTGTTAAGGAAATTGGGGCGATCGCACGTCCGGGTGAAATTCGATTTACTGATGCTTTACCGAAGACTCGCAGCGGGAAGATTATGCGGCGTTTGTTGCGTTCTTTGGCGGCGGGACAAGAGGTGACGGGGGATACTTCGACTTTGGAGGATCGGACGGTTTTGGACAAGTTGCGGGGTGGTTCGTAGGGAGTTTTATGACCCGGAGATCCCCCCTAGCCCCCCTTAATAAGGGGGGAACAAGAGTGTTCAAAGTCCCCCTTCTTAAGGGGGATTTAGGGGGATCTGAATCTGATTGTCATTGTTTATTCGCTTATTTACCGCGCCACAGATGAACCGCATCGGCGTTGATTTCCGACCTTACTTGCAGCCAATCTTCTAACAAGTAGTCATCATCTACTGCTTCAGAATGCTGTTCGTCTTTGAGAATTGCCAAGACGTGAACTCCAGAGGGATAGTTCACATGACGAATTTCTGGGTCATATCCTAAGTCTTGAATTTTTGCTAAAATGCGATCGACAGCACCAGCAACAGTCAAATCGACGGCCAGAATAATTTGACCGAGTTTAGCACCAGGTTTTACACATTCCAGAACAGCCATTATTCTTTCTCCTTGTAGTTGCAACGGTACACTTGAGGGCGATTTTCGACTTTTCGGGGTTGAGTTACAGATTCTAGATTTCTCTGCTATAATTGTACTGCATTTTTGAACGGGAGATAGAGGAATGAGTCAGATATGGACTGAAGAGCAAATCAGACAAATAATCCCAGATATTGATTCACAGTTAGACGACAGCGATATTCCAACGGTGATTATTAAGGGTGAAGGTAGCAGTATTTTTCTCCAGTTTGAGAACCGTCGCGAGATTGAATTTTTGATTTCTCAATTATCTAACCTACTGATTCATCACGAGGAATTAGATCTGGGAGTTACTGTTAAGGGGTATGTGACAACATTTGGTGAGTATAGCTCTCAATAGGCCACAATACTACTTCTGAAAGAAAACGGCAATAATTATTCGATCAAGTTTAGCACCCGGTTTTACACACTCCAGAACAGCAATTATTCTTTCGTATATGAACGCGGATGTAATTATATCTGTCTTCATCTGCGGTTACAAAAAAATTCAAAATACAAGCTACAATCAACATAACTTCTGGAATGGGATCTGAGCGCGATGCCTCCACTATTGAGTAAAACTACAGACCAACGCATTATCCATCATGGAATGTGGGAACAGTTTAAATTTATCGAAAAAGGCTTTGAAGGCTCCCCTGGGGTGCGACTGTTTTACTATGATGGGACGATCGAAATTCTTATACCCGGACAAGACCATGAAACTTTTGCTCATATCATCGGTTACTTACTAACTACATTTCTCGTTGAACGGGGAATCTTCTTTTGGACTGAAGCAGTAAACAATGGCAACCCAGTCGAATATCTAGCCCAAAAAAAAGCTCAAGTAGCAGACGAATTGCTCCAAATTAGCGACAAAAAAGTCGAAAATAGCACAAGAGCGATGGTAAAAGGAGCCTATGGCAAACTCCGTCCATCAGCAAAAAATTACGTCGAAAACGGAATACCAGATTTAGCCAAAATCATTGATAAATATAATAGTGCAGGCTGATATATACCGTCAGGTGATGTCAACAGTTAACTGTTAACTATTAACTGTTAACTGTTAACTGTTGACTGTTTGAACAATACCGATGCAACCGGAAACGATATGATCAGGATTTCGACTACGCTCAACCACCCAGTTTTTTCGAGAATCTTTGATTACAACTGATATCAATTCCGATTACACTGTCAGGTGATGTTGACGGGTGATGGCAAATAGTGAACAGTGAACTCTAATTTGTAGCCAATATCTGCAACATTGCCTGTCCCGTAATTCCCAATCCCAATAACATTACCAACATCGCACTAATCCCAGGCAAAAACTGCACTACCGCCATTTGTTTTGGCAATTTATCAAACTTTCCTTTCGCATAAACCAAGATTAATCCGATCGCAGTCAACACCAAAGCCAATCCCAAACTAAAAGCTACCACCAGCGTCATACCCAAACCAACACTACCCAAAGCTGACGCACTCAATAGCATCACCAAAGCCGAAGGACAAGGTAACAAACCGCCAGAAATTCCCAATGCTAATAAGCTTTTCCAAGTAACAGGAGAACCATCAGCTCCCGGTGGTAAATGTGAGTGAACACGACCATCTCCGTGATGATGATAATGCTCAGATATTTTTGGCTTCACCGGCTTAAATTCTCTTTCCCAACTCCCCCGATTTAATAGATTAACTGGTTCATCATAGTTCATAGTCAGGACTTTAGTTCTTAAATCCCAATTTTGATTGACAATTTTAGTCTTGAAATATTTGAAGACTGAATTTTTAAGTCCGAACCTATTTTTGGTTCTTTCGATAAGTAGCTTGAAGCCAATTAAAGCAACCAAAAAACCAGAGATTAAATTCAACCAAGGATTCAGTTTTTCAGGGTCAATTAAATGAGAAGCAAACAGAGTAATTCCGCCGACAGCAAACACACCAGCCGTGTGAGTAATCGTAGTTGTTGCTGCTAAAAATATAGCGTGTAGGGGAGTAGCCCGTGCACCTACCAAATAAGCGCCAACAATGGTTTTTCCGTGTCCGGGGGACATCGCGTGGATGGCTCCCCAAGCAAATGCTCCGGCTAATGCTAACAGCAAACTCCAACTTGCTTCCCAGATTGATTCATTTTGTGCTACTAAAAATTCCCGATTTTGTGGTGTAAATACAAAGCTCTTGATCGCACCTGCTTGGACAATTGTCGCTTGACAGCTAGCTGTGGTAATTCCTGGCAAGAATAGATGATAATTAATCCAAAACTTGCTTTTTGAGGTTAAGTTGGAAGTAGGTAAATTAGGCGTTGGGATTTGAGCAACTGCGGGCCAGGTGTAGTCTAAGATTAAAGTGCTGTGGGTATTGGGTTGCTGAATTAAGTTGGCGGTTTTGGCTGCTATTTCTAGGGATATTATTGATATATTTCCTGGAATTTTGTTGATATTTTTGATGGTAATGTTTTCGCTGAAAAACTTTTCTAGCTGTGTTTGGTGGTTGCGAACTTCAGCGGGTTGTAGCTGACTGTCTTGATTGTCGTCTGCAAATTTTGTTAAGCCGGTTGGGAAAGTTAAGGTTATTTCGGTTTGGGAATCGTTGACTACTATTTCTGCTACGGATAAATCTGCCCAGTGTGAGTAAACTGGATTGATTGAGGTGGTTAGTAATAATGAAAGTGTTAGAAAAAATAGGATGAAATGTTTTGGAAATCGCTTTGATTTGTTTTGCATAAATACTTCCTTTTATAGTATTTTTTCTCAACTCGCAACAGGCAAGATGCCTGTTCCACAAAGAGTGAAGTGGAATCAATCCAAAATCTAAAATCTAAAATCTAAAATCGAATGACCCGATCGCATTTTGAGATTAGGATCAATTTCCTTGGCTGTTTGGAAATAAGCACGAGATTCAGTATTTTTGCCTAACTTATGCGCGATCGCACCAGCCCGATCGAACATAGCCGCATCTCGAATCCCCGATCGCACTATTTCGGCCATCACATCATCAGCTTTTTGCCACTCGCCAGCGCTGGAAAGCGCCCAGGCTAAGGTGTCCAGCGTCACAGCATCCCGGCGAATTTTCACCTCCTGCTGCATCAAAGCCAACGCTTCGGCGACATCCTGCGATCGCCCTTTTTCTAGCAGCAAACTCGCCAAATCCCGACGGTGCCCGAAACCGCCAACTCCAGAAACTTGTTCCTGTCGTAGCCCAGCCTCGGCTTTGTCCAGGAGTTTTCTGGATGCGATCGCATCTCCCTGCAACTCCTTCACTCTAGCCATACCGCGATCGACAATGCGATCGTACACCGTCGCAGCCCCTCCAGAATAGGCAGAAACCTTACTATAATAACTTTCCGCCTCTCGGTAATTGCCCGATCGCACTTCCAAATCCGCCACATAAATCAACGCCAACGGGTATCGAGGTAGCAACCGCAAAGTTTCCAAAAATAGCGCTTTCGCCTGCACAAACTGCCCACGACGGCTGTAAAATCGACCCAAGAGCGATCGAGTCCGCGCCGAACCCGCCACCTCTCCCGGTTCCTCCAGCGCCAAAGCTTGTTGATAATCCTGCAAAACCTCAGCATCTCGGCCCTGAGACTCCCTCGCCAAAGCTCTCAAAGTGAGAGAACCCAAGCTGGGAAGGCGATTCACTAAAGTTTCGGCTGCTGCGTTCGCCTCACTGACTTTTCCCATTGCTAAGTGAGATGTGACCGAAAGTGCGATCGCATCCTCATTGTCAAAACCCACCTGTTTAGCCAAGCGTAAAGCAGTCACAAAGTCGTGTCTAGCCTCAGCAATTCGAGCTAAGACTAACAGCGCACCATTGTTATTAAAAGGCAAATCCGCGATCGATCTTTGAGCCGCTTGTTCAGCCAACAAAAACCAACCACCCTCCCCAGTAGCGCGACCCATTTTCAAATAAACCCCAGCCAATGCGGCCCGGTTCAAACCACTTTTTGCATCCACAGCCAGCCGCTGCTGATAAAAACTAATTTCTTGCTGAATAGCATCTTTTTGATTCGGATTATTTCTCAAAAAATCCGAAAAATGATATCGGTAATTAGCATCAAGATTTGCCGGACTCTTTTCAGAAAACTTATCCGCAATAAAACGTAAATTAGGAGGCAAATTAATCACCAAAACACCAACCACAGGAACTGCTATCAGCAGCCACCACCAAAAAAAATCCGATTTAATTCCTTGTCCTATTTTTGTCTTCATATATCCGCGTTTATCTGCGTTTATCCGCCTTCATCTGCGGTCAAAAAAAGCATTTTCCATCTGTTATTAGCCAATAGTCAATGACTAATGACTAACAACTAATAACTAATAACTAATTCGGCAAAGCCAAATAAGGAAAACTCGGTTGTAAAGGCTTGTGTCCCTGACCCGGATTTCCCGGTGTTCCATTATAAGAAACATTATCACCAACCGGAGAACCCACCAAAGCACCTAGAGTGATATCAACAACATCATCCAGTAGCATCCGACCTCCGATCAGACTTCCTTGGGCATTTGTCGCACTACCATAACCGCTTGCTTTAGTCGTATCAATCCGCATCACATCAGGTAAGAAAGCTCCTGCGATCGCATTTGGATCGACATTATCGCTACCGTCCAAAAGATCCACAGCATTCAGAGTAGCAACAGCTTCTTGGCGCACAGGAGCCGCCGCCGGACTCAAATCCAATCTGGGAGGAATATTATTAAATGCCTCCAGAAACCCAGGAGTAATTATCAAACCTTCATTAATTGCAGGTCTAGCCAATCGCTCAAACTGTTTGAAACCACCAGCTCCATCTCTCACCGAAATAGTTGACCAAACATCAAAAGTATTCGCCCCAGTTCCTGCTTGCAAAAATGCTTTCGGAACCCGTACAGCAATAGTATTAACATTGTAACCTTTCGCAAAGTCGATCGCTTGACTGGCTGGCTTAAAACCTACTTTTGCCCCGGTGCCCAAAGCTCCAGCACGCACACGGAAAAATTGTTCTACATCGAAGAAAAACGGATCTTCCCGCAAACCTGCAAATACAGTTAAGTTAGAACCGCCCACAGGTACTGTATTTAAAACAGCATTAGAATTGAGCGGTGTTGTGGCAATTAAGCTATTACTAACTGTTGTCTTAGTCGTGGTTTCTACACCGCCGCGAATCACAGTTACAGCCGCAGCTTGCATACCTTGATTATTCGGCGGACTAAAGGCCAATCGCACAATTATATCTGCTCGTCCCGTGGGAGTAGAATTCACATCACCCACCTGCGTAATGTGAAATTGGTAAAGAGCAGTAGTGCTGAAATAATATTGATAGCGAGCTACAGACCGGGGATTTGAATTCATAATGAATACTAAATCTCCGTCAGCAGCACCAGAATTTTGGTCTTGTTCGCGAAACACATACAGGTCAGTTAAATTGACTGTGCGACCTTTGATGTCTACTTCGCCGTCGTCGTGATCGGAAGCTGCAATTATCCCTGGAGTCAATATGGCAATTAGAGCTAATTCTATCGCTAGTATTGTTCGCCGAATTTTTTTGGTTAGTTTCACAGTTAGCACCTCTATTTTTATGATTTTTTTTGGGATGACTGAACTTTCTCTGATTGGTATACGAAGGTTTTACAATTTTGGATCTCTGCCAAAACATTAAGTTCTGTAAAATCCATCGACTTAGGTGATAAACTACAAGACAATCTGGAATTTGCAGAATTCAAGGTACGGCAAAATTAGCCAGAAAAGGCATTCTCCAGCTTGTATCCCCAACTTCAAACTTATACTTATGTTCGGGTTCTATAGTGATATACGCTGAATATTTTATTTTGGATCTGTGCAGTCAAAACACATTTTTTTTGGTACACTGAAATGACAGCTCAAAAGTCAGGGGATGAATCGCTACTCTTGGTGCAGATTGCCCAAAAAGACCAAACAGCATTAGCTAAACTGTACGATCGATATGGTCGTGCTAGTTATGCTCTCGCTTACAAAATCCTGGGTTCGGTAGAAGAAGCTGAAGAAGTCGTACTCGATGTTTTTTCTCAAATCTGGCAAAAAGCAGCCAGTTATGATGTTTCCCGCAGTCGAGTAGATACTTGGTTGTTTATGCTGACGCGCAGTCGTTCCCTCGATCGACTTCGAGTGTTACAACGAAGTTTCAGGGCGGCTGTTGCTTCTCTAGAAGATGCTAAAATCGCCAAATCTGGTATTGCAGAGCCGATGGAAAATGCCATTCTAGAAGAACTGAGCGAACAAGTCAAAGCAGCGTTAGAAAAATTGCCCGCAGAACAGCGACAGGCGATCGAACTAGCTTATTACCAAGGATTGACTTGCGCTGCGATCGCCACTAAGACAGGTATTCCTATGGGCACTATCAAAACCAGAATTAGGTTAGGTATTTCTAAGTTGCGTCAAGCTTTGAGCGAAATAGTTTAGATTATGGAAATAATGCCAGATGAGGAATTTAATATCCTTGCAGCCCTTCGAGCTCTCGATACGATTGACGAGTCAGAAAGTCGCTCCCTTAAAGAGAAATTGCAAGAGTCTCCAGAACTTAAGAGTGAATTAGATGCTTTTGAGGCTGCTGTTGGTGCGATCGCCTATACCGCCCCTCCAGTACCTGTCTCATCTCATCTCAAACACCGTTTGTTTCAGCGTATCGCGGAACTTTCCCCAACTCCCACCGAGGAAGTTAATTCAAAGCCTGTTATTCCTGCTGCTGAGAACAATACTCCTTCTGTCATTGTGCGATCGCAGAATGTGAAATGGAGAAAATATACAGTTTCAGGTATTTCGTTTGCTAACCTTTATGTAGACAGAGAAAAGCGCGAACATACTTGCTTAATGCGATTAGAAGCGGGAGTCAAATTTCCCCTACATCGACACGGGGGAGTAGAAGAGGTGTTTATGTTAGAAGGGGATTTAGAAGTGGAAGGAGAAGTTTGTTATCAAGGCGATTACATTCGCTCTTTTCCTGATTCTATTCATGGGCCAGTCTCCCACAATGGATGTTTGTTATTAGTCAAATCATCCCTTGATAATGAAATGATAGTTAACTGTTGACTGTTGACTGTTCACTGTTCACTAATCCTTCGGCTACGTGGTTCCTGAGCGGAGCGTCGTCCTGAGCGTAGTCGAAGGGTCGAAGGGCAGGGTACGGAAACTAACCCTTCGACTACGCTCAGGGTACGGCAATTAACAAATAACAAAGGAGTTCAGTATCATGCTAAATAGCTGGCGTTTAAATGCTATCATAGCTGCTATGTTTATTCAACTCATAGCTAGCAACAACAAAAGTGCGATCGCCCAAGAACGCGAAGGATGTTTTATCGTCAACTCAGCGGGAGAAGTGATTAACTTAAACCAGTTGTGTTCTACTCAGGAACCTACGGTTAAAATTAGTGGCAATGATGGTAAATTTGTTGAAGACTATAAACGTTTAGCCAAAAGCTATTCGACAGCCACCACGGATAGTTTATTGCAAGGAATTCAAAGCAGCCCTGGTCAAAAAATTGCCACAGCTAAAAGAATGTGTACCGAGGCAAAAGCTGGGCTTTCTCTGTCGGAATTTAAATTAAGGGCGATCGGGCAAGCGGCAAGTATGGAAAATCCCATTGCGAAAGAAAGCTTTCTGGCGGATGCTGACATTACTCTGACTCTTGCTTCAAATCATTACTGCCCGGAATTGGCTAGTAGGTAATAAAGTCAGGACACGGCTTGGCCTTAGTCCCTACAATTAATCGGGGTAGAAATGAGGACACGGCTTGGCCTTAGTCCCTACAATTAATCGGGGTAGGGAAACGGCACTGCCCATTGGTGTCAACTTAAGGACAGTAAGCGGCGTATGATCGCCTGAAAATGGCGATCGCGCTAACCTCTACTACCCCAAATTAAGCAGACATCACACCAGCAAGAGGTGGAGTTACAATAGCCCTCAAGTATGAAAGCGAGTCGTGATGCAATTTTATGAGCAGAAAACGTCCAGCTCGGTCAAGCAATCCAGACCTGCGTCGAGGTATAGCAGAAATAGAAGCCAAGTTGTTGTCTTGGCTGACTCCTATACGCTTTAAGCCGTTACGCTTAAGTCACTTGACACAAAAACTGCGCGATCGATTATTGACATTACCAGTGATGATGGCAGTAGTGCTGAGCTTGGTCTACCGTAGGATTTCCGGTTTAAGTGAGGTGATACGGGTATTAGAGTCGGAAGGATTGCTGTGGGTAGAGCCATTTAAAGTAAGTAAGCAAGCCTTATCAAAACGACTTGCTTGTCTGCCCCCAGACGCATTTCAGTAGAGATGGTTTTTCGTGGACTATATCACTTTTCGCGAGCTGTATTGCGGGGTGAAAGTACAGATATAGTTACCTATTTAGTTAAGAATTATAAGATGTTGGGTTTGATTAAACAAGAGCGTAAGCGACATAGAGAGAATGCCGCTTACTATCAGGAAATCTGGGGGTCAACTGCTTAAGTTGACACCAATGGGCACTGCCGTGTCCCTACAATATTGTTTTCGGCATTGCCGTGTCCTCTATATCATTCCGGTGCTTAGATCCACCCAATGATTTATCATTTTTACGGCGATCGCACTCCCAACTGTCTCAACAAATTATCTGCCCACTCCCTATCTGCCGCTTTCAAAGGCGGGCGGGGTTCTTGACAGTAATCAATAGCTAAATCAAATCTAGCTTGATTATAAACACTCATTAATATAGCCTGTAAATCGAGTTCTGGTTCTGCATCAGATGGTTGCAAAGGTACTCGCAAGCAAGGCATGACATCTCGAACACTAAAGGCATATAATTCAGCTTGAGGAAGTTGAGAACCACGACTGACTAAAATTCGATAATCTGTGCGGTCTGTGACTCCTAAAATCGGCATGGGTTTGCCGCTTCTGAGCAGGTCAATTTCGACTAAGTTGGTGCGACTTCCCAACACTTGCTGCCGCTTAGTTTCATAAGCATTTCGTCCTTCTCCTGCGGTTTTATTCTTGGGGGAAAGCACTTCAATAACGGTAATAACTCGATCGCTAGGCATTTCTCTAATTTCTAAATAGCTTTCTTTTACGGTTTCTGGTAGCGGGAGTTGAACAGGGATAGGCTTGCTGCGCGTGAGGGTAGCAGTGCCAGAAACCGATGGATTTGGGTTTGACTGTTTGGAGACGAGGGAAATGTCGGGAATTCCTACTAATTCAGAGGAGGCGCTGAGATAGATCCGCTTTTCCACCGCAACTCGATAGTTCGGATTTAACTCAGGTTCGATCGCAATTGCGATCGCTACAATCGCACGGCTATGAACTTCTGACCAAAATTCTGGTTGTTCTAAATAGGGATTCATTCCCGGAAATGGGGAGGGCATTGGATCGCCTCGCTGGTTAAGTTTACTTGATTTATAAGATTAACATAAGTTCCAAAAAAAGAACTCTAGTTAGCATCAACTATCGCCGGCCGCTATACCTTCGATTTAGTGTGCCTAATTTAAGGAACAGACTGGCAGAACGATCGCAAATTCACTCCCTTTACCCAGTACGGAATTTACATCGATCGCACCCCCATGTTTCTCAACCACAATTTGATGCGCGATCGCCAAACCTAACCCCGTCCCTTTTCCTACTCCCTTCGTAGTAAATAGTTCATCAAAAATCTTGTCCCTCACCTGCTGCCTCATACCAAAACCGTTATCTTTGATCCGAATTATTACTTGTTTTTGATCGATCGATAACTCGGTTTTAATCATAATTTTATTGTCGATATCTTTATAACTCATCCCTTGATTCGATTCATCTAAAGCATCGATCGCATTTGCCAACACATTCATAAACACCTGATTGAGCTGTCCGGCGTAGCATTCCACTTGCGGTAAACTGCCATAATCCTTGATGACAGGAATCTCTGGACGATTTTCGTTAGCCTTGAGGCGATGCTTGAGAATCATAATTGTGCTATCAATACCATCGTGGATATTGCAGGCTACAGGATGGTCTGTGTCAGCACGGGAGAAGGTTCGCAAGCTGGTGCTGATGCACTTGAGGCGATCGCAAGCCATACCCATTGAATCAATCACCTTGGGTAAGTCTTCTAAAGTATAGTCTAAGTCTATTTGTTCAGCATGGTCAAGAATTTCTTCACTCGGATTGGGGAGACTTTCTTGATACAATTTCAAGTGTTCAATCAGCTCGGATATAGTAGGTTGAGCTTGTTTGAGACTAGCAGAAATAAAGCCCAAAGGATTATTCATTTCATGGGCGATTCCAGCAACAAGATTGCCTAATGCCGACATTTTTTCACTTTTCACAAGTTGGATTTGAGCTTGTTGAAGTTCTACGAGTGCTTGTTCGAGATTGCGTTTTTGTGTAAATAATTCGTGAGTTCTTTCGATAACTCGTTGCTCTAGTTCTTCAGTAAGTTGCTGCAATTCTGTATTTTTCAATTCGAGAGTCCGGCTCAATTGATTCAGCTTAAGGTGAGTCCGCACTCGCGCTAAAACTTCACCTTGTTGAAAAGGTTTGGTAATGTAGTCAACGGCTCCCAGATCGAAACCTTGAACTTTGTCGATCGCTTCAGACAGAGCAGTGATGAAGATCACGGGAATATTGTGGGTTTTTGGATTCGCTTTGATGCGCCGACAAGTTTCAAAGCCATCTATACCGGGCATCATTACATCTAGCAGAATTAAGGAAACGGGAGTATGTTCGAGTTGTTGGAGTGCGTCTTGTCCGCTGGTGGCGATCGCTACTTCAAAACCAGCATCGGCTAATACAGATGAAAGGACTTTTAAATTAATTGGCATATCATCGATAATTAGAATAATGCTATTGTCAAATAAGGTTGAAATAGAATTTTTAAGTGCCATTGTATTTCCCGCAGATTTGGTCATTGTTATTAATATTTATGCTTATTCAACAGTCAGGTCAGGAGGAGCCTCTTTTATCTTAGCCAATCCTTCTCGACCGTTGTTGACGGCGATCACAACAGGGTGCATCCCAAATATGTAGGGGTAGTGCCAAGAGTGCCTACCCCCACTGATTGGGGCAACCACGGGGGGTTTGCCCCTACAACAATTACACAATTCATTTAGGATCTTCAAAGTTCTAAGGGAGCAACAGCATTCAATAATTCTTCTAATATGAATCGTAACAAAGATTGAGTTGCTAATATCAAACCCAATCTGGCTTGGGCTAGTTTCGGGTTTTCTATTTTAACTTCGCCCCAAATTCTGCACTGGCTATAAAAAGTCTGAAATGCTTCGCTCAAACTATCGGCTAGTTTTAAATAATTGATTGGTTTTCGAGGGTTGTATTGTTCAAGAACAGGAGCTAAATTGTCTAGAACTGTTAATAGTTGTGAGATTAAATTGTATTCTGCCGGATGTACTAATCGCAGCTTTTCCTCGTCAAGCCAGGGTATGGGATTTGGGGTTGTTAGCGACCAAATTTGGGGTGCTGTGGCTGTGTTGGGATTGCCGATCGCGATAATTCGATCGCGATTGGCCATTCGCAGCAGAGAACAACAGCGGGCGTGGCTGTACTGAATCGGAAACAGTCGATCGACTGACACAACAGGTGATAATATTCGAGACTGTGGAACTGGCAGTGCAGTTTGAGCTAAATGCTGCAACCACAAGGCCAAAGCTCGATCGGTCAACTCAAACTGAATGATACCCGATAGCGCGACTCCAATGGTGAAATCTCCGTTGCACAGCGGTTGCAGGGTTTCGAGCAATTTTGTGGCGATGACTTGCGGTGTCTGTTGCCAAATTTTAGCCAATTTTAGTCCGATCGCCGAAATGTACACCACTCCCAGACTATCCTTAGACCGATTTAAGGGAATTTCATCTAGTTTCAAAGCAGTTTCCGGCAGATTAGTGCGATCGATCTGATATCTTGCACCATTCTCAATCGCCTGTAGGGGCGGGTTCGCCCTTCGCCCATCGGGTTGCAGACAGGTTAAATAAACCCGCCCTCCCTCACTCAGATCGATCGCACTTTGCAGCCGTGACAGCAACAGACTTTTGACTGTGAGTTTCTGAAAGGGCCAGTCATTTGCCATATTACAAAACTTTATTGATCAGATATTTGCTTAATTTAACCATTCAGATGTATTTTTTGTTACATTGAATTTTTAGATGAAACTGAAAACAGCAAGCACAGCTCAGCTAGTGTAAGCTCAATCAGGTGTCAGTCATCGTAAATATTGGCAAAAGCTGTTTTCTGACTGGTAAAATATATCCCAAACCCCACCCATGCAATCAACTTCCACATCTCTAGAGACGATCGATCGACCGTTTATAACTTGGCAACGAATTATAGATTGGGCCCAAGAACATTACCGCTGCCGGACTTTTAACAAAGACGAGCGAATTCCAGCCAGACCGGGACTGCTGTATTTAGTACAGAAGGGTTCTGTACGGCTCGTAGGTAGCGCTCAAGTCAGCGCTACTGGAAAATTGTCAAAATCAACTGACGAAGCTCCTGAAGAAGCTTTTCTGGGCTTTGTCGGAGCTGGTCAGCCCTTTGAACTGGTGGCACAATCGCCGTTTACTCTCCAAGCTTATGCCCACGCTGACCAAACTCACGTAGTGTGGATGTACTGGCACGATTTGGACAACTGGCCTCACTTCCGCCGAGAAATTATGGATGCGTTTCGCTACCAACACCAGCGGAAACTGCTTTGGCTAAGCACTTTGGGACAGCGCCGGACGATCGACCGTTTGCTAGGATTCCTCACTTTGTTGATTGAAGAGTTTGGGCTACCTTACGTAAGTGAAGCGGAACCAGACGTGGTTCGCGGCTACCGCTTACCTTGGGCACTGACTCATGCTCAAATTGGCAGTGCGATCGGTTCGACACGAGTGACGGTGACTAGGCTGATGGGGAAGTTGCGATCGAAAGGTTTGATTAATACCGAGGATGATAATTTAATCTGTTTGCCGGCCAACCCTGAGTCGGCTAAAGCCAAAAATCAAAATAAACAGACAGAAGAACCGATGGAATAATGATCGCTCAAAAACAACAGCCGACAGTCAACGGCCAACAGTTAACAGTCAACAACAATCAGAAACGAGTCGTATTCTGCGACTTTGATGGTACGATCACAATTGAAGAGACTTTTGTGGCAATGCTCAAGCATTTCGCGCCACAACTGTCATCTGAATTAATGCCAGAAATGTATGCCAGAAGACTAAGTTTGCGATCGGGAGTCCGACAGTTACTAGAGTCGATTCCCTCGGAATGTTACGGGGAAATTATCGATTTTTCCCGCCCCAAGCTGATGCGATCGGGATTAGTAGAATTGCTGGACTTTTTGGATGCTAAAGATGTCGATTTTGTGATAGTTTCCGGCGGTCTGCGAATTATGGTAGAAACCGTAATGGGTGATTTAGTCGATCGGGCTCAGGCTATTTATGCTGTAGATGTGGACGCGACAGGGCCTCGGTTCCAGGTAAATTCCCCGTTTGAGGGGGATACGGAATTGGTGTCTAAGGTGCGGGTAATGGAACAGTACGCAGCGGAGGAACAGGTAGCGATCGGAGATTCGATCACCGATTTCAACATGGCTTTGCAGGCTTCGTCGGTGTTTGCGCGCGATCGACTAGCAGAATATCTAGACGAACAGCAAAAGCCTTATACTAAATGGGATAATTTCTTTGATGTCCTAGAAAACCTCTCCCAAAAATGGCATTAAAATCAAACCTAAAAAGTCGATAAACAACCCAGGATTTATGAACAATGAGTGTTGATTTAAGAACAGATTTAATAGTCGCAGCCAAACATTTTTACGCTCAAGGTTGGATGGTTGGGACTGCTGGCAATCTTTCAGCCCGCTTAGACGACGGTAGTTTTTGGATCACTGCTAGTGGCCGCCAAAAAGGAAACTTAACTGAAACAGATTTTATCAGAATCAACTTAGACGGCACCATAGTAGAACAGCCCCATCCAGATAGTCGCCCTTCCGCAGAAACCAGCATTCACCTAGCTGTGTATAATAGTTTTCCAGAAGCCCAAGCTTGCTATCACGTTCACTCCGTCGAAGCAAACTTAGTGTCTCGGCTAGCGGCAGGAGATGCAGTGTCCTTACCTGCGATCGAAATGCTCAAAGGTTTAGGAGTATGGGAAGAAAATCCCCAGGTGTCGATACCCTTATTTACCAATTATTTAGAAGTGCCAAAAATAGCTCAAGAAATTTGCGAAGTCTTTGCCATTTCGCCCCCGAAAGTACCCGCCTTGTTAATTCGCGATCATGGCGTTACAGTCTGGGCAAACTCCCCCGCAGCAGCTTACAATTACATAGAAATTGTCGAATACATTTTTCGCTACATGATGACAGCCAGTCAATCGATTTTAGATGATAAATTTTAGATAGGAAATTGAGGTAATAATTATGGCTAAATATACCAGGATTTTATCCATAGATGGAGGCGGCATTAGAGGGATTATCCCCGGACAAGTTGCAGTCAGCATCGAAGAAAAACTCCAACAAAAAAGCGGCAACCCAGACGCGAAAATAGCTGACTATTTTGACTTGATCGCCGGGACAAGTGCGGGAGGAATTTTAACTTGCCTTTACTTATTTCCCGATCCCGAAAATCCCACCAGACCTCGCTGGTCTGCCCAAGATGCTGTTAATGTTTCCATCAAAAGTGGACGCGATGTTTTCAAGAGTTCATTTTGGCAAACACTCACCTCTCTAGACGGTCTAGTTGATGAAAAATATTCTAGCGATCGCCTAGAAAAATTCTTTTTGGAACATTTTGGAGATTGCCAACTCAGCGAACTCCTGAAACCATGTTTGATTACCAGTTACGACATCGAAAGGAGAAAAGCTCACTTTTTCGATCAAATAGATGCTTTAAATCATCCAGAAGAAGACTATTTTATCAGAGATATAGCCAGAGCCACATCAGCAGCCCCCTCTTATTTTGAAGTCCCCAAAATCCACTCTTTGACAAACGAATCCTACGTTTTAGTTGACGGAGGAGTATTCGCCAACAATCCCGCACTTTGTGCTTATGCAGAAGTCAGAAATAAATTCCGAATTCCAGAGGATCGCGCAGACAAAGGCCCGACGGCAAAGGACATGGTAATTTTATCTCTGGGAACAGGAGAGGCTCAAAAAAAATATCCCTACGAAGAAGCGAAAGACTGGGGTCAAGTTGAGTGGATTGAGCCTTTGATTAGTATGATGATGACCGGAGTTGCTGAAACTGTAAATTATCAACTCATACAAATTTTTGATGCTATTGAAAGACCAAATCAATATTTGAGAATCACTCCAAATTTGAGTCTCTATGAAGAACCGCTACCCATTGATGACCCTTCGGAACCGAAGCTATCACAATTGATAAAAATTGGCAAGGAACAAGTAGAAAAGCATAATCAGGAATTGGATCGGTTTATCGACTTGTTGCTTGCCGAATAATTAGTCATTAGTCATTAGTGATTAGTGATTAGTGATTAGTGATTAGTCATTAGTGATTAGTGATTAGTGATTAGTGATTAGTGATTAGTCATTAGTGATTAGTGATTAGTGATTAGTTAGTAGTCATTAGTGATTAGTTAGTAGTGTGCAGCAATCTCAAATATCAAATCTAAATAATTGGTTAAGAAATACCAAAAAAAGTGCGATCGCCATTTAGATGAAACCTTTAACAACAGATGGTTCCAGAGATTTTCTGTCACCCTGTTTCTAGGCGGACAAGTGCTATGGCGAATCATCCAAGGCAAAATTGACCGCCGCAAAATTATGGAACACCTCGTAACAGTAGGGTTAGATTCCTTGCGCGCCGTACTATTAATAGCCTTCTTTGCTGGCATGATTTTCACCATTCAGTCAGCCAGAGAATTGATTCGATTTGGGGCGGTGGGGGCGGTGGGAGGTGCTTTTGCTTTGGCATTTTGCCGCGAATTAGCACCAGTTTTAACAGCGGGTGTGGTGGCGGGACAAGTCGGTTCAGCCTTTGCAGCGGAAATCGGGGAAATGCAGGTGACGGAACAAATAGATGCACTGTATATGTTGAGAACTAATCCGGTTGATTATTTAGTAGTACCACGGGTGATAGCTTGCTGTGTCATGTTGCCAATATTAACGATTTTTTCGGTGGCGGTGGGGATTGTGGGCGGAGTGTTTGTAGCGGCTGTTTTTTATGAGTTGGAACCGTCAGTATTTTTGGAGTCGGTGCGGACTTTTTTGGGGCCTTGGGATTTAGTAACTGTGGCGATTAAGAGTTTTATTTTCGGGTGGATTATTGCGATTGTGGGTTGCGGTTGGGGATTGACTACGACGGGTGGAGGTAAGGGAGTTGGACAAGCTGCGACGGCGGCGGTGGTGACTTCTTGGGTGTTTATTTTTGTGGCGGATTTCTTTTTGTCGCTGTTACTGTTTCATGAGTTAGGGATTACTAGAGGTTGATGCAGACTTTTCCTTTGCTAATTCTGTATGATATAATGGTTAAAGCTCGATCGCAGATCACATGGATTACAAAACCGCCCGTAGTTTTCTGATAGACCAGGGAAGCGCCCTGGAAACCAAGAAAAATCCCGACGCTTTTTTGATGCGTCTCCAACAAGGTCTGTCTCCCGTTCCTGGTCAGGTGACAGCGATTTTATTGGCTTTAAAAATATTGTTTGAGGGGTTGCAAGAATCTCCAATGCTGGATAGACAATTAATCTCGGCACTCCATTTACTGTCGGTAGAAAGCTTGCAACAATTTGAAGCCGGAGTTCGCAGAGGAGTTTCTTGGCCACCACTACTGAAAGAAGACTTGAATCGAATTGCGATCGCAGTTAGGAATATATTTTCCGGTGTTTGGAAGTAATTTAGTTCACTTCCATCGCTCACCACTACTCGCGAAAGCTTTCCAACGATGACAAAAGCTCTGTTAATCCCCTCAACGTCGCAGCCACCAAAGCTTCATCTTTATAAACTCGCGATGATCGGACTTGCATACGACTAGCAGCGGAGGCTCTAGAACCTCGGAATCCCCGATTTCCGGTTTTGACTAGCTCTAAATTTCTGGCTTCTGGTGTCAAGCAAAACATAGTGGTATCCTCAATTAATCCCTAGGGTTGCCGCAAAATTTCTCAGCGATTGCTCGATATTCCTATTATTACTCAGAATGCCAATAGAGATGAAAGGATGCAATAATTATTCACGATAGCCAGGGATCAAGATAAACTACATAACAAGTCTTATTAATTTGTTACAGATCGCGTCTGTTTCAGCCGATCGCCCGCGATGACACAAGCAGTCGCAACCAAAAAGGCGATCGCCCCCACAATCCCCGTTGTCACAGCAGGAACCGCCTTGGGTGCCACAAACACCAAAGAGTACAAACTCATCCCCAGGGAAAAACCACCAAAATACAACCCAACACCGAATCCCCCTCGGCGCCCAGGTACCAGAGATAAAGCAAAAGGAACCGTACCGATAGTAATCAAACTATTAGTAAAAATTACAGCTAAAACAGCCACAAATACGATCGCAAAACTCTGACTAAACACCATTACCAACAGCAAAACTGCCGTTGCTACCAATCCACCCAACAGCGTCCGCTGGTTCCCCAAACGCACCGCAATTAGCCCAGCCAACAAAGAAGTAACAGCCAAACCCAAGGTAAATCCCGCCATTAACAACTTACTATCAACACCCGCGATTTGAGTTTGGAAAACATGAGGCAAAATCCGTTCTCCCATCGCCCGACTTCCCCAAGCAACCGCTATTCCTGTCAGCACAATTACACCCAGCGGTGCGATCGCCATTTTCTCAGAAATGGCAGTATCTGATGGCAATTGGGACACCGCAGCATCTGGATTAACCGATCGCAAAAAAGCCACCGCACCCAACAATACAAACGAACCGATAGCGAAAGTAAACACTGGCCCCAAACTCAGAATAAATTCTCCGGCAACAGGCCTTGTTGCCCCAACCAATCCCCCTACAAGCACCAAAAAACTCATTGCTTGGGGCAACTGTGTTTGAGTTGCATATTGGCCCAACAGCGACACTGCGGGCGATCGAAACATCGCCATTGCGATCGACCAAGCTACTAGGACTACAGGCAAAATCCAGCGCAGGGGCGAGACTGAATCGCCGAAAATAAAAATAGCCGGAATCGCCATAAATAGCAGCGAGGACACAATAGTAGCGACCACAATCAGCGGAAAACGAGTTCCCATCCAGTGACGCTGCTTGTCAGAAAGCCAACCAGCACAAGGTTCGATCGCAATTGCCAAAGTATCCTCCAGAATTGTGATTCCTCTGTCGAATCCGGGAAAACCAAATCCCGTTAAAAGTTGAGGTAAATAAAGTCGGTAAAGCATCCAAGTTAGGGTAATTGCTCCCTGCAAAGCGGCCACGCCGCCTACTTGTCGCCACAGAATTAAAGAGTGAGGTTGAGAGTTTTTCATATTTTAAGGATATTTTATAGCAATTGTAGAGGACACGGCAGCAATTGTAGAGGACACGGCAGTGCCGTGTCCCTACCGCGAGCAATTGTAGGGACACGGCACTGCCGTGTCCTGATGGTTCTAAGAACCCGCATTCTTCAACTCTTCTTCGAGCATTTTTTTGTAAACTCTCGGCAAACTAGAGCTCATAGAATTGTTCTCAATTCCATATCCCAGACTTGTCCAAGTTCCCGACAACATCCGCAAAACTTCAGTTAATTTGTCCTGCCGCAACATCTGTGAAATATCGGTTTTCCAAAATTTGCGATCGCGCAACCAAGCATAAACCACAGCATCCTGATATTCGGGTTCAAAGCTGTAACCTTGCCACATCATAAAATTAACAGGTTTTGGGTGATAGCGCTGAGCCTTCTCGTTCCAAGTCGAACTCAAAAATTGATACCTACCCGCCGCCGTAGTACACTTTCCCTGATTGGGACCATTCACAATTTTAACACACCAGTCAGGATGGCGACTCAAATCTAATACATATTTGCCACCATAAACAACGTGATAAGGTCGAGAAACATTCGACTCGCTAGCAGAAATAGTTCGCATCAGTGCGCGAATGTAAGGATCACCTGCTTTCATCGCCAAAGGTGGCTTTTTGATCATCTCACTTGCCGGGTGCCAAAATTGTAGATTTTCCCGCAAATTGACAGCCAAAAAAACAGCGCCACCAATCACAATACCAATTACAAGTAAAAATCCGAATATTTGAATTTCCGACTGTCTCAGCAAATTCATTTTTTGACGTTGGAGTTTCTTTGCTTGCAGCAAAGTCATTTCCATTTCGGCAATTTCGGTCAATTTTTGAGCTGCCCGCATTCGGCGCACTCGGAAATCGTGTTGATATAATGGTGCTGCTAATAGGGTTAAACTTGATAAAGCTGCGGCTAATTTGATTAGCCAAAAATCGAATTCACCTGCGATCGCAACTTTTGTGAGAGTAGAGATTCCTGTGAATAGTTGCACTGGATCGATCGCCCGCGCTGGCCAATAAAACAGCGCAATTTGCACCAGCAGCGACAGACTAAATGCCAGAAATCCCACTACTAGAGCGTTCAAGCCTTCCCGTAAGTGCGATCGAATACCAGTATTTCGGCGCTGGAACTTGCCTCCGCGAAAACGGGCAGAAACCAGAGTGAGTAAAGGATTTAAGATTGTGGCGGCGAAAAAGTGAGCAACAAAGAACAAAGGTAACTGAATTAGCCAAGCAGTTAGCAGTAAAGTCAGAAAGCCGATATCGTCCTTGACAAGAGGAATGCCCCTGTTTACGACAAAACTAAAACTCTGAGCGAGGACAAATGCCCTTAACCAGGAAATCGGATAGGGAAACCAAGCTGGCCACTTGAGAGTTTTCATGCTGGAGAGTCAATCGATTTGAGATTTTAGATTTTCGATTCTAGGCGGGCTTGCAACAGGCAAGATGCCTGTTCCACAATACATTAGTTCGCGATCGTGCGATCGCGAACTATTCAATCAAATCACACTAGCAAATAACTGCTCAAAACTCTTTTCCGGGGCTTCCGACTTGGCGACAATCTCCACAAGCTTATTGCGAGAAGCCGGCTCAAACAGCGCAGCCACACAAACTTCAGCTACCTTAGTGCGAGGAATGCTACCATCTGATAGTTTGTCGGCTGACTCCATGACGATCGCATTAGAATTATCCTCATTTTTGAGACCACCCGGCCGGACAATGGTGTAAGTCAGCCCACTTTTTTGCAAATAATCCTCAGCTTGCTTCTTCCAAACCAGAATCAACCAAAACAAATTGAGGGGGTGAAAAAAGTTCGAGACGCACAGAGAAGTTACAAGCACAAAATGCTCAATACCCTTAGCCTTAGCTGCATCCACCAAATTTTTTGTTCCCTCAAAATCCACCCGATAAGGCAATGTCGGGTCAAAACCGGGGGCCGCCCCTGTCGCGCATAGCAATACCGTACTATCACCGATCGCATCGCCTAGCGAGGTCGCATTTAATACATCTCCAGTCACTAATTCAGCTTCCGGGGGCAAAATCTGCCTAGCTGTCTCTAAATTACGCACTAGAGCACGTACCGGAATCCCGCGCTTGACCAATTCTGTGACAATTCGGCGGCCTGTTTGACCTGTGGCTCCTGCTACAAATGCTTTCATAAGTCGAGTTATGCTGAACAAGGGTCATTTTTGTTGCTATGAGCAACTATCCATTTGTTAATTGTAGGGAGTTTCCGAACTTGCCACATCCCCAACCCGATCGATTAGCGTCCATAACACGAGAGCGAACTATGAAGCAGGATTCCGCTGAATATCCAACCATTGAGGCTTCTGATGAAATTTGCTACCCAGATGGGAGTTTCCAGCCACCGGAAACTGGAGGTGCAGATGTAGCCGAGGATGTTGAGCTGATTTGGTTTAGTACACATTTTGAAGACAGCATGGAGATGTATGCCGATGCTGCTACGGTGGCGGAGCATTTGAATAACCACAAGACTTGGTTTTGTCAGTGCGCTTTGCCGATGAAGGCTGAACCGATCGGAGAAAATGGCTATGATTTATTAATCGGGCGTTTTGGTGCTTTCGGCTACCGCGTGGAAGCGAGAATTGGTTTGGAATTGCTGCCGCCTGATGCAGAAGGCTGCTATTTGATTAAGACAATTCCGGTTCCAAATTATACACCACCCGGATATGAGGTGAATTTTTGTTCCGCTATGAATTTGATGGAATTATCTGCTGATGATTTTGCCAAAAATTGGTCGATATCCGATCGCTCTCAGTTACCACCTCTGATTACGATTGCTGGGTGGAAGCTGGATTTAGCCGTGGGCGTTTATTTTCCGAAGTTTATTCGATCGATGTCTAAATCTTTAATTCAAAAAACTGGTGAGGGAATTTTGGAAAAAATCATCAAACAAGTTAACCGCCGTTTGACCTATAAAACTCAACTTGTTTTTCATGAAAGTTTAGGTATTCCTTTTCCCAAAAAGCCTCATAAACATGGTTGATATAGAGGACACGGCTTGGCCTTAGTCCCTACCGAAAATAATACTGTAGGGAGACGGCAATGCCCATAGGTGTCAACTTAAGGTAAAACCGATAGTCCGACAGGGGTTGAAACCCCTGTCTCAAAGCGAAAGTCCTCTTAAGAGGACTGAAGAACTCATTAGTCCTCTTGAGAGGACTTTCGCTATTAGACAGGGAATTCATTCCCTGGCGGGCTTTCGGCTTAAGTTGACACCTATGGGCAATGCCGTGTCCTAATTTCTACCAAAAAGCCTCAAACTATGCCACATTAAATAAATAATTTTAAAACAACTTTTCCCAGCTCATTAAAAAATTATGACGACAAAACTAAGAGCTAATAACACAGAAAAAATGGAGATAGACTTGCAGCAGTTGATGGCAGACCAAGAACTGATTCTCAACCAAGTAGACAATGCGATCGCTCTGTTCGACTCGTCAGACAGCTTAGTTTTGTTTAACAAAAAATTGGCCGGAACCTGGGGAATCGCCCCAGAATGGCTAGCAACCAAGCCCCAGTCGTACTTGCTGTTTGCGGAAATAGTCGATCGAGGTTACTGGTCACTTCAGCAGTCAGAACAGTTTCAGCAAGCACTAGAAACAGCTAAAGATCAAAATTTATCATTTTATTTCGAGCAATCCAATGCGGTTTGTTTAGAAGTGTGCGCCACAATCACCAACAGCGGCGGACGGCTGTTTACATTTAGAGACGTTACAGTACACCACAATTCTCAAGCTAGCTTGAACGCCGAAGTCAGACGCTTGACATTTCTGTTAGGTTTAACTGAACGACTGCAAAACTCAAAAAGTTTGCAAGAAATAGGTCGATTTGCTCTCAACTATCTGGTAGAAGCAATGAATGCAGCCTTCGGAGATGTGAAGGTGATTAGCGGCAAAGGAAACGATCGGCAAGCGGCGGCGATTTCTAACCAAGTTTCCACTCAATTCCTGGCTAGTTACGGGGAACCAGTAGCCGCAGGAATGCAAGCACTCCTCGACAAAGGTATTCCCTACGGCACCGGTTTGTTGTGGGAAGTAGTCGCAACTGGTAAACCTTTGTTTGTGGAGAATTATGCCAAACATCCCAATGCAGTGCCACAATTTCGACATCCCGGAATCGGTCAATTGGGCATTTTTCCGATCGCAGCCACCGACGGTACAATTATCGGCGTACTGACGCTAGAGTCTCGCAACGTCAAACAACTACAAACCGCTGTACACCAAGATGTGCTCGAAGCTGCTTGCCGGACTCTGGGAGCAGCCATCGAGCGGGCCCAGGCCCAAGAAGACTTGCGCCAAGTTAACGAACAATTAGAGTATTCTTCTCAGTTGAAATCCGAGTTTTTAGCCTCGATGTCCCACGAATTGCGGACACCTCTCAACAGCATTCTCGGCTTTTCTGACTTGCTACTGCGGCAAACCGCCGGACAATTGAGCAATCGACAAATCCAGTATGTAGAATTGATTGAAAAAAGCGGCCAGCATTTGTTGCAGCTAATCAATGATATTCTCGACCTTTCTAAAATTGAAGCGGGCAAAACAGAGCTCGATTTACAGCCCGTGCGCGTTCACGAACTGGCGACTGACTGTCTGAAAATGATTCAGCCGCGGGCGGACAAAAAGCGCATCGCTTTGTCTTTAGAACTCGATTACCGAATTACTAAAGTTTTGATTGATGAACGCCGAGTGCGACAAATTGTGATTAATTTACTTTCCAATGCCATCAAATTTACCCCAGAGCAGGGACGAGTTAAACTCAGTGGTCGTCTCGCCTACGGTAGCGAAATTAACGGCGACTATCGTCCTGATTGTTCTCCTGTAAATGCCAGTACGCCTTATTTTTGTTTTGAGGTCAAAGACTCTGGGATCGGCATTCCTGAAGACCGCTGGCACTTGCTGTTTCGACCTTTTCAACAGGTAGATTCTTCTCTGACTAAGCGCCACGAAGGTACTGGTTTGGGCTTGGCTTTGACTAAACGACTGGCAGAATTGCACGGGGGGACTGTTTCTTTTCAGTCTAGTTGCGATCGGGGAAGTTTGTTCCGCGTTTGGCTGCCTTTGACGGAGATGCGTCAAGAGTTGGCAATATCTGCTGCTTCTCCCCTAGACTCCGGTTTTAGCTCTGCCTCTGCGATGCCTTTACCGATTGTTAGCAAGCGGATTTTGGTTGTCGAAGACCAGCCTTTGAACCAAATGTTGATTTCTGAGGTGCTGGAATTGGAGGGCTATGCGGTAGAGATGATTGTGGATGGTTCGGGGATGCTCGATCGCATTGCCGCTACCAGTGCGTCGCCGCAGTTGCTGCCAGATTTGATTTTGATGGATATTCAGTTACCGGATGTGGATGGCTTTGAGTTGATGCGACAAGTTAAGGCAGATCCTGTTTGGAAGTCTGTGCCGATGATTGCGGTAACGGCAATGGCGATGCCGGGGGATCGCGATCGCTGTTTGGAAGCTGGGGCTTCTGACTATTTGAGCAAGCCACTGGATCTGAATTTGGCGATCGTTACTGTTCGTTCTTTTCTTAGTTAAAAATTATGACAATTTATAGTGAGAAAGGCTAAACTCGATAGTAGAGAAATATTTAGCTTCTAAGCTGTTACGCATTTAAACCACTAACGAGGTCTGTAGAGTGCGTCAGCTCGATCGCTTATGAGGAAAGGGAAACGCTGGGGGCTGACGCACCCACAATACTATTTTTTTAATTTCAGGGGCATCAGTCTTGCCGATCGCTGACACACTTTAGTAATCATATTCCATGTCAAATAAGTCGCCCTGTATTCTATTAGTTGATGATGAGCCAGCTAATCTAATTTTACTCGAAGAATTGTTGCACTTGAAAGGATACGCCACTGTCTCGGCGGTATCTGGCGACGAAGCACTTTCAATAGCTCAGACCGATCGGCCTGACTTGATTTTACTGGATATTATGATGCCGGATCTGGACGGATTTGATGTCTGCAATCGCCTGCGGAAAGATCCGACTTTGCAAACAGTACCAGTCATTTTTTTGACGGCCCTAGATGACGATACCTCTCGTCTCAAAGGGTTAGAAATGATGGCAGATGATTATTTAACTAAGCCTTTTAACAGTCGCTTGTTGTTGGCAAAAGTTGAGAGTGTTTTGCAATTGAGTCAAATGCGATCGCAAGCTGTCTCTTCTCAATTCGACCAGGTGAAAGAGCAAAGCAAACGCCAAATCGCCGCAGCTTGGGAGGCTAACGAGTATCTGGCCGAAAAATTCCACCTATTTGTACCGGAACAGTTGCTCGAACGAATTGCGCCACAAGGAATAGAATCAATTCAGTTGGGCAATGTTACAGAAGAAGAGTTGACTATTTTATTTTGCGACATTCGCGGGTTTACGGCGATCGCAGAATCTCAAGAAGCCCGTGAGACTTTTGAATGGCTGAATGCTTTATTTACTAAAATGAGTGATTGCATCAGTTCCCACGGAGGTTTTATTGACAAATACCTCGGCGATGCAATTATGGCGGTATTTGACCAGCCAAACTCTCACGCTAGAGATGCCATCGAAGCCTCTGTAGCCATGCAAGAAAGTTTGCAGGAATTTAATGCCGATCGCCATAAATACAATTTATCATCTCCCGTCAATATCGGTACAGGAATTCATACAGGTATCTGCATGATTGGTACTTTAGGGTCCGATCGGCGCATGGATTCTACGGTGATTGGCGATGTAGTTAATACAGCTTCTCGCTTAGAGAACTTGACTAAAGTATACGGCTGCCAAATTATTGTGAGCGAAAGTGCGATCGTCCATGCCAGAGAATTTGTCAACCCCACAAGTAACAATTATTACTATCGCTGGATCGATCGAGTAACACCACGGGGAAAACAACAAGCTATTGAAATCTACGAAATCTGGACTAATTCAAGTCCTGACTGTGAGGTAAAACAGCTTACCCAGGCACTATTTAACAAAGGAATTCAAGGATGGCAATCCGCAAAATTCGTCGCCGCTTTAGGATATTTCCAACAACTAGCGGCACAAAATCCTGTTGATACAGTCGTCAATCTTTATATAGAAAGATGTCAAGAAAAACTGGGTTTAGTGGTTTGAGCATCGGAATGATATAGAGCAATACCGTTAAGTTAAGGCTAAAACTCAACCAATCTATGTAGGTTGGGTAGAACGAAGTGAAACCCAACAAAGCCTCGTCCATAGTGAAACCCAACAAAGCCTCGTCCATAGTGAAACCCAACAAAGCCTCGTCCATGTTGGGTTTCATTCCACGGGTCCAACCTACAATTGAAACCGGAATTGATATCATTTATCAAACCGCAGCCAAAACTTGCTCTCTCAATTTCCCAATCACCTCATTGACACCTCCCGAATTCAAACGATAACTCAAAGGATGACCAATCAAATAAGCCGAACTTTCAAACAAAACATCAATCTCGATTAAACCATTTTCCTGCAAAGTTTTGCCCGTCGCCACCAAATCCACAATTGCCTCCGACATTCCCGTAATCGGCCCCAATTCCACAGAACCGTAAAGTGGTACAATTTCCACCGGCAAATTCAAATTGTGAAAATATTCCCTCGCACAGTGGACGAATTTAGAAGCAACTCTACCATGAGGTGGCAAATCCACAGTTCTGCGGTAAGAACTAGATTCTTTTACCGCCACCGACAGCCGACATTTACCAAATTTTAAATCAATTAAACTTGCAACTTTTGGCTGTTTTTCCCGCAACACATCATAACCAGAAATCCCCAAATCTGCTTGACCATATTCCACATAAACCGGCACATCATGGGTTCTTACTAGCAAAGCTTTTGCAGTTCCGGTAGGGTCATAAATTTGAAGTTGGCGGTTAGAGGAATCCAAAAAAGCACTGAAGTCTAATCCAACTGATTTAAAGAGTCGAATGCTATCTGCTAACAGTCCACCTTTGGGAAGTGCTACGGTAATCATAAAAATACTCGGTAAGTGGGAAATGAATTTTTCCAAAGCTACAATAGCACAAATTGTTCCAATCTCAAATCTAAAATCAGAATGCGAATTCTTTTAGTTGATGATGAAGTTGAGTTAACTGACCCCTTGAGTCGAGTTTTAACCCGCGAGGGTTACATGGTTGATGTGGCTTTTGACGGCGCAACTGGCAGTAATTTAGCAATTCAGGGCAATTATGATTTGCTAATTTTGGATTGGATGTTGCCGAGACAAACGGGATTGGCAATTTGTCAAGAATTGCGATCGCAAGGACGGAACACACCAGTCCTATTTCTCACGGCCAAAGATACCCTAGATGACCGCGTACAAGGGCTGGATGCCGGTGCAGACGACTATTTGGTCAAACCTTTTGAATTGCGAGAACTCTTAGCCAGAGTCCGCGCATTGCTGCGACGCCCCCCTACTTTTGACGCGGATGTGGCTGTGGGAAGGCTGCAAGTTGGTGATTTGCAACTAGATTATGACAATCAGTTGGCTTATCGGGGCGATCGCACTATTGACTTATCCGAAAAAGAATGTCAGTTGTTAGAATATTTAATGCGCCATCCCGGTCAATTGCTGACCCATGAACAAATTCACCAACATTTGTGGAGTGAAACGGAAAAACCCAGCAGCAATGTATTAGCAGCTCAAATTCGCCTGCTACGTCGCAAAATCGAAGCCCCTCGTGAATCTGTGCTGATTCACACAGTTTATGGTAGAGGTTATCGCTTTGGAGAAGGGAGTTAAAAATAGGATTAATATCAAATCCTGTGGCATAGTAATTAATATTATCCACAGCCAGGACACGGCAGTGCCCATTGGTGTCAACTTAACGTCAAACCCAGTCAGAGACTGCTGTTTGACTATTAACCCTAGATCCCCCCTAGCCCCCCTTAAGAAGGGGGGGACAAGAGTCGGATCAAAGTCCCCCTTCTTAAGGGGGATTTAGGGGGATCTAGACTTGGCATAAAACCCAGATTTCTCAATGATTTCAGCCTTAAGTTGACACTAATGGGCTTTTGGAGTGTCCCTACAATTGCCAACCATCAGGGTGTATAAATTATATTGAAATAAATACCAGAATCTTGAAGATTGTCTCCGCGATCGCGAATTCTCACCAAAGGCAAAGCATATTCTACCCGAACATTCACCCGTGGTATCGGTTCCCAAATCACACCCAAACCCAAACCCGCCAAAAATGTCTGATTCGTTAATTTATTCGGATTACTTGACATATTCCACACCGTACCTGCATCAAAAAACGGAGCTAATAGAAGTTTGGGAATACCCGAAGCATCCCGTTGCAAAGTAATCCGATCCTCAAGAGAAAATCGAAACCCATTGTCGCCAGAACGGACATTTTGTCGATAGCCTCGCAAAGATTGTCCGCCACCAATTACAAATTGCTGAGAAGACAATAAACTGTTAGCTGATAACTGCAAGTCTCCCTGGACAATTAATAAATGTTTTTTGTTCAATCGCTGCACCCGCTGCACTTGACCCAGCCAACTCAAAAATTGTCCGTCGGGATCAGAACCCTCGTTACTGGTGGCCTCAAACAAGCTAGTGCCGATCGTAAATTGCGATCGCAACGCCCAAGCACCTTGGGGATCGCGCCGAATATAATCCTGTCCCAGTTTAATTGCACTCGTAGTGGTGACACCATTCGAGTCCGGGCCTATGCCAAAAGGAGTCGGTTCACCAGCGACAAAAGTGCGGCCTGTTTGATAAGTCAAACCCCCAGACAAGGCAAATTCTTCGATCGGCGATCGCACCAACGGCTGGCGATAACTAACTTCAAATAAATTAGATTTACCCGAAATGTCAAAAGCGTCAAAAGGTGCTTGCACGATACTATTACGATTCGGTGCCGCCCTCAGTTGCAAAGTACCATTCATCGCATTTAGCGGGATGCGGTAGCTAAAATCAAACACATCTGAATCGCCGATCGATCGGTAATAAGCCGCCGCAAGTTCATCGCCATTCCCTGTGATGTTCCGGTGGCGTAAACTAACTCCCAATCTTTCAGAACCGACACTCGGAGGCGAGTAATTGTCAATACTAAAACTAGCTTGAAACGGATTAGCTTCCGAGACGCGAACGATCAGAATGCTCTCCCCTTCATTATCACCAGCCCGCAGTCTAGCTTCTACATTGTTAAATAAAGGATCAACTCTTAACAACCGGAGTTGATCCTCTAATTTTGCTGTGCTTAAAGGCATTCCGGCACCGAGTCTAATCCGGCTGCTAATGTAAGCTTTATGTAATCTTTTAGTTCCTTCAACCTCAATTTTACTGAGTTTACCTTCGATCACTTGAATCTGGACTACCCCTGCGGTGATAGTTTGGGGCGGTAAGATGGCTCTGGAGGTGATGTAGCCTCGATTCAAGTAAATTTCGGTAATTTTGTCGGCTACCTGTTTGAGTTGTTCTAGGGTCGCTAAACGCCCCTCTAACGGGTTGACTAAAGCTTTAATTTCATCGGGGCTTAAAATCGTGCTCCCAGTTACTTGAATTTTCTGAACTTGAATTTCCCCAGCAGGCATGGGTGGGGGAACTGGTGAAGGTGGCTGCGGCTCAACTCTTGGCGGCGCTTGGGGAGGTTCCGGGGAAGGCTGCGGGACTGGTTGCAGAAATCGATCGCGATTTGGATCTGGCTGAGTTGGTGGTGGAGGTAACACCGGATTTTGTGCTCGATCGCGGTTTAAGTCGGGTGGGATGTTTCCCAGTGGTGTCTGTGGATTCTGGGCTAAAAAATTACAATTTAGCTGATTCTGACATTGTGAATCGTTTTCGTTAATTGTAGGTTGATTTGCATAGGATGGGAGGATAGAGACTATACTCAGCAGTGAAACCGCAAACGGAAACATTATAATATTTACAGTGCGACGCATAATTAATTGTTTGTATTAATTGACATTCCCGGCGTGAACGCACGGGGATTCTTTGTTCTACGACTTTATTTGCAAAATTTAAATTACTTGGGACTAATGGTTCTTGGGAAATTTTTCCCAACTCAACTGAAATCAACATTTATCACCACTTGAGTGCGAAGCTACTCTCCATTTAAACCAGCTAGTAGGGTGCGTCAGCCAGAACCCTGATGCTGAAACGGAAAACCTTGTAGGGGCGAATGGCGATTCGCCCCTACGCACCGACTTAAGCTGCGATCGCTGGGAGAGGAGACGCGCAGTTGGGCTAGAGTTGTGAGGTATTTGTACCAGATAGCTTGTTGGGTTAAAATGGTCAGCCGATCGCGCTTGGACGATCGATCCAACTTCGTTTTCAGAGTTGGGGCGCTTGCAGTGCGGTTGATCCACCTGGAAACTGTTGCCCAATGAACAGTAAGATGTGGGATGTCGGGGCTACGGATGCCGTTTGCGGGATTGTTGAGAGCCTCTGCTGGCATTGAGAAACTAGCAGTGGCTACTGCCTCCAAAGACAGAATCAAGCAAAGGGCCGCCGTGTTTAGATGACACTTTATCCAAGCCATGATCGACCAGCCTTCTGATAAACCTAAGAATTTTGTCACACTATTTTATTCTACCCAAAGTTTGTGTAAATATAGTAATCTGTTGTACTTAATTTATATCTTAAGGTAGATACTATTAGTTTTGAGGATCTGACACATCTATAATTATGTGTCGCGATCAATCATGGTAGCCTAGTATTTATACTGAGTTGGATGTCTGAAATGACTCAGTTTCAATCCGATACTTGCTCAATTAGTAATATGGCAATAAATTTAGCATGAATCTCGATTCACCCGTTCTCTATGACAAACAGCCTTCGCGGCTGCGGATGGTAAGACCAATCGGAGTCTTGGCACTGCACGGCATTGCATTTTTAGGAAATAGATTGTTCGCTGTCGATCGGGCAGAAGGGCTACTATTGGAGATCGATCGAGAAAGTGACAACACCACTGTGTTGAATCCTTGTCAAACGGCTAAGTTTTTAGGTGCAACTGGATTGGCTATTTGGGAAGATACCATTTGGTTTGCACGAGGTGAGGATATTTGTTGCTGTCGGGGCGCAATTCGGGATGGGGAAATCGTTGAATTGAAACCGGAACATTTTGTTTCACTTACTTATCCTGCTGACGGAATTGCTGTTTGGGAATCGACACTTTATGTAACTTGCCAGAGACAGGGCTATATTCTGGTTTTTGACTGCAAGACCGGTCGGGAAATTACTCGATTTTACGTTCCGGGTATTGGGGTAGAAAATATTACCATACGGAATGAAGAACTTTGGGTTTGTGACAAGACTGAGCAAACTGTTTACTGTTTGGAACGGGCAAATGGGGATATTAAATTTAGCGTTTTAACGCCATTTGAAAACCCTTCTGGCTTGGCTTTTCACAAGGATTCTGAAACTGGGGAAGAAATTCTTTATGTGGCTTATGCTGGAGATGAACTTTACATCCGGGATGACCCTAATTCTGAAGATCCTTTTCAGTTGACTAAGCGCGATCGCACTTTTATTCAACCTTTGTCTTTTCACTATAATGAAGCCGAAAGCTACGCTCTGTCAAATGGTTTTTTGATGGAAATGTCCTATGTAGAGGAACTATCTCCCCTTGATGAAGTAGAAATTGATAATTTGGAGTGGCGGATTGCTTTACCTTCGGAAACTCATCGCCAAAAAGTGAGGCAGATTACGCCGATTGGGATGCCTTTTACTGAGGAAATTCAGCAAGGGGAACGGGTAGCGGTGTTTAAGTTCGATCGGCTTCAGGCTGGAGAAAGACGAATTTTTGGCTGGAAAGCTTTGTTGGAAGTTCGGGCAATTAAGTATCAATTATCGCCCAGGGAAGTGGAAAAGATTCCTAAACTGTCGCCGGAGTTTGAAGCTAAGTATTTGGTGGACAATGACAATTTGGCGATGGATACGGAGATTGTGCGATCGGCTGCAACGGCTGCTATCGGTTCGGAAACTAACATTCTTAGGAAATTGCTGAGCATTCGCAATTTCGTTTATGACCAACTTTCCTACGGGATTAGACCTCATATTGACACACCGGATATTGTGCTGCGCCGGGGAGTTGGTTCCTGTGGCGAATACGTGGGGGTTTTGTTGGCTTTGGCAAGGTTGAACGGCATTGCTTGTCGCACGATTGGACGCTATAAATGTCCGGCTTTTGCTGACAGAAAAGGTGTGCCATTAGAGCCGGATTTCAATCACGTTTGGTTGGAGTTTTACATTCCGGGTTTTGGTTGGGTACCGATGGAATCGAATCCTGATGATATTCAAGAAAAAGGCCCTTATCCTTTGCGATTTTTCATGGGTCTAGCTTGGTATCACGTCGAAATTGGCAAGGGAATTAGGTTTCAAAGTCTGACGAGTGGGGGTCTTCCTTTAAATAAGGAGAATGTTTCTGTGGGGACGCTGGCAATTAATCATGTCAGGTTTACAATTTTGTCAGAGTTGCCAGCAATTTGAAGAAGGAAGAAGGAAGAAGGATAAACTAGCTTTTTTGTATTCCATATTTCCGACTTTTTTATCCCCATCTTTGATCTAAAATCTTGATTGTCAAGTATAAGTTTACCGGAGGCGTTGTGGAATTTTCTATTGCTAATGTTCTTGTTTTAGTGGCCTTTGTACTACTGGTGACAGTTACGGGTGGGGTTGCCTATTTGACGGCGGTTGAGTGGGGCGATCGCAGACGCTTAGATGAGGCTAAACGAAAAAAGAAATAGCTATTTGCTATTGACAAATTGCAATTTTTGTGATATGAAATAAGGCGATCCAATTGGGTCGCCTTGTTTTGAGATTTTTGGTAATGAACAGGCAAGATGCCTGTTCCACAAAGAGTCAATTTTCTTGTGGGGCGATGCACCCTGCCCGCCCAGATGAAGGCAGCTAAACTGAAATCTTGCATTTTTTTGATGAACAGGCAAGATGCCTGTTCCACAAAGAGTCAATTTTCTTGTGGGGCGATGCACCCTGCCCGCCCAGATGAAGGCAGCTAAACTGAAATCTTGCATTTTTTTGATGAACAGGCAAGATGCCTGTTCCACAAAGAGTCAATTTTCTTGTGGGGCGATGCACCCTGCCCGCCCAGATGAAGGCAGCTAAACTGAAATCTTGCATTTTTTTGATGAACAGGCAAGATGCTTGTTCCACAAAGAGTCAATTTTGTTGTGGGGTGGGCATCCTGCCCGCTCATGAAAGGCTGATTGATGATGGTCTAAGATTTTAGCTAAATGCAGATATGGTCAATTACCCACCCCCGAATCAGTTCGTTGATCTGTTCCGGTACTTCGTCGTGGGGACAATGACCGGCTTTGATAAAGTGTTCGGTCAACTGGGGATAGTGTTTGCGAAATTTGGCGCTTCTGTCTGTAGAATTCATCCAAGGATCGCCTGAACCCCACAGCATTAGCAGCCTACAGGTTAATTGACTCAGTAAGATGTCTATTTTTTCACCTTGGGGTGTTCTGAATACGGAGGCGAATACTTTGGGAGCACCACGATCGCACGATGGTTGATAAATTTCTTCTACTAATTGGTCTGTGACGGCGCTCTGGTCGAGATATACTTTTTCGAGGGTTTTCCGAATTGTCGATCGCTGGCGCACGTATTGGAACAGCAGAAAACTTGCCCAATCTTGCTGGAATAAGGCTTTAGCTACCGCAGATATGGCTTTTTGCAAGGGCGGGGCTTCGGGTGCGGGTTGGGGTTCGCTGAAAGGGCCGGCGCTGTTGATTAAAATTAGTCCAGCGGCGGATTCGGGACGTTGTGCTGCGACGCACAAAGCGGCGTAACCTCCGAGGGAGTTTCCGGCTAATACGGCGGGCCGACCGATGACGTTGGTGATAAAGTCGTGGAGTTGGTCGCGCCAGAGGTCGCCACTGTACTGCATTTCGGGTTTTGCCGATCGCCCAAATCCGAGCAAGTCGATCGCCCACACCTCAAAATCTTGACTCAAGGCGCTGATATTTTTCCGCCAGTGGTCTGTGGACGCTCCAAAACCGTGAATTAATAGCAGTGGAGGGCGATCGGGATGCGGAGAGCTAGATCGAACATAGTACACAGAATGGCCCCGCCACTGCCAGTAAGTGCCTGGAATGGGAGCTGCGGTCATGGCTGGGGTTGTTTGCATCATGTAAAAAAATAATTATTTACATTAATTATTGTATCAAAATAGTTTAACAATATGAACCTATGGTATATCAACACGGGCGATCGTGTTGACAATCCGGCAGCACAAAAGAGGGATCAACTAATTCATGTATGTTTTCTACCGATTCAGATGAGGGATCTTGAAGCGAGGAAAGTTGAGGATTTTGGGGATGGCATGAGGGAAGTTGCCATCAGGAGGTGTCAGAAGCAGCAAAATCTGATATTTGCAAAGTTCCAGAATATTTTGTCAGGTTATTTGCTTTTGTTCAGGGTTTTGATACTCTAAAATATAGATAGAGCTGTGGCGCTCAGTCGATCGGCATTGTTAATACTAGGGGAGCCAACTATGCAGGGTGTGGACATTATTCACCTGAAAGTTAGGGAGTTTTCTGAGTGATTGCTATCTCAGCCCGTCCCGTCGGACGCAATTGGATTACGATTAGCTTCGCTTCTACTTTATATCTTTGTCCTGTTTTGGATCTGCTCCTAGCAGAAGTTCCCGATCACTGGGAAGCGGAGTTACGGCTGGGGCTTCAAGAAGCTTTGGTAAATGCTGCTAAACACGGAAACAAGCTAGACCCAAGTAAAACTGTTGGAGTCCGTTTTTCGATCGTACAAAATCAATATTGGTGGGTGATATCGGACGAAGGCTCTGGATTTGATGCTCCCTGTAGTTGCAATTTTTCTACTGACAATTGCGACAGTCATCTTGCAGATAAGTCTGAACTCCCTGACGTTGAAAATGAATGTGGCAGGGGGTTGTTTATTCTTTACCAGATATTCGATCGGGTTGAGTGGAATTCTCAGGGTACAGAGTTAAGGGTATGCAAAGAAGTTCCCAGTCGCTCTAGGCTACCTCGTATTTACTAAAACTACCTAGATTAATTGTAGGGACACTCAAGCGAGCCCATAGGTGTCAACTTAAGGTAAAACCGATAGTCCGACAGGGGTTTCAACCCCTGGCGGGCTTTCGGCTTAAGTTGACACCAATGGGCACTACCGTGTCCTGACTTGGCTGGGTAATCTGCCATGTCCTGACTTTGCTGAAAACTATTTGCCGTGTCCATGAGTGGGACAGGGAGGAGCAGAGATCGATCGATCCAGCCATCCTGCGGCTTGATTCAAGCGAGGGAGAGCTTCTTCAGGCTGATTTTTGAGCAAAAAGACCAAAGCAGCTCCAGCTTGCTCACAGGCGCGAGCAGAACGGTTAGCTTTGAGACGATGCCAATCTTTTTCGGAAATGGCGAGGCGCGCGGCTAGAGCTTGGGCGAGTTCTACTGTGCTAAGCTCGTTAAGGTTGACAGTTTTAGGCGTTTGTGTAGTTTCAAGCATAAGTCGTAAGGAAGAAGGAAGAAGGAAGAAGGGCTATTGTTTTTATGATAATAGCTAGATTGTAGATTAATTTTTTTAATGATTGTCAGGTTTGCGGATCAAAATGCCTCAACAGCCATCAAAGTTAAATCCAGAGACACCGGGAGATGAAAGTGAGTTTGTTCAAGCGCTGGAAACTGTAGAGCGATCGCTCACAGCAGTCAAAGAACGGTACACTCAAATTCAGGTCGATCGCCAGCGCCAAGCTGAACTCGGTAATCTACGGGAAGATGTCCGCAAATCAGTGCGCCAAAATCCCCTACCTGAACTTAAAAAAGAATTGCGGGAAATTGAGCAAGAATTGGAAGCGATCGAGTTAAATTTAGAAAGCAGTCTGTTTTCCTGGGGAAGCATCAAACAACCTTTTTGGCAAGCAGTTCGTTTTGGAGGACTCGGCATTTTGCTCGGTTGGATTTTGAAATCCTATGCAGGTTAAAATTGGAAGTTAAGATTTGTAGATACTGTCTTGACCTGTCAAGGGGTAGCAGTCAAATAATTAGGATCGAAGG